>NZ_JANKAS010000003.1 GCF_024622505.1 Irregularibacter muris | reverse complement strand
ATTTTCTAGACAAGCTACTTCCATGGAACCCACAGGTTCAGGCAGCATGCAAGTCGAAATAATAGATAATAATGGCGGCCATTTGGCCGCCATTATTTATTGGTACATGTTATTAAAAGACGCTTACTTTATAGTTAACATATTTAAAGGAATAACGAAGCTGGTGTATAATACATCTTTGTATTTCCGCTTTAGGAAATGAGGCCTGGATTGCTTCTTTCATTTCTGATAGTCCATCAACGCTAAAGATAAATACATCTTTAACACCACGATTTTTTAGCTCATTTAATACTCCTAGCCAGAATTTTGAGGATTCACTTTCTCCTATCCATATTCCTAAAATATCTTTCATTCTATCTATGTTAATTCCTAAAACCACATAGGCTGCCTTACTTTTTATCTGGCCATCTTCTCTGACTTTGTAATGTATAGCATCCATGAATATGAAGGGATATATCGCCTCAAGGGATCTTTTTTGCCATTCCTTTATCTGGGGTAGGATTTTATCTGTTATTCTACTTACCATTTCAGCTGATATTTCTATACCGTAGATATCTTGTATTTGATCATGGATATCCTTGGTGGATATCCCCCTTGCAAAAGGCAGATCACTTTATCTTCTATGCCTGAAATATCTCTCTTATTTTTGGGAACTACTTTGGGTTCAAACTCCCCATTTCTATCTCTAGGAACCTCTATTTCCATTTCTCCATAGCCAGTCTTAATCGTCTTTTCACCATAACCATTTCTACGATTATCCCTGAGTTTATTTTTCTATCTCCTTTTTCATAGCCCAATTCAGTTTCTAATTCTGCTTCTAGCATCTCCTGTAGGGTATCTTTAAATAGATCCTTAAGGTAGGACCGTAAATCACCTGCTGATTTTAAATTCTCATCTGTTATCATTTTTCTTAAAACTTTCTTTGGTATTGTACTCATAAAAATACTCCTTTCTGGTTTAGTGTTATTTGTTAATTCTTGTCAGAAAGGAGTATTTATTTTCACTTAAGCACGGAATTTTTTACAGTCCCTAGAAAAGTAATATAAACTAATCTGTGCTTTTGTGAAACAAGATGATACATGAAAACAAGAAGAGATACGTGAGTAGAGATACGGTGCCAGATAGTGCGCCAAGGTAAGGGTGTATCATAGAGTGGATGGGATTTCCACTGGGAAAGGTTTAGCAAACCATTCATAGCGAGTCTTGAACATCTCTGGGTCACTAGCGTAAACAGTTAGGTAGCAGGCGGTAAGCATACGCTGAAGTGAAGAGCCGTATGCCTTAATAGGGCACGTACAGTTCTGTGAGGGGGTTGAATGGTGAGTCTCCGTCTACTCGACCTTAACTTATTATGTAGATAATTCTATTTAGAACTGCTGTTGTTAAAGCAGGATATCCTATATCTAATTGGAGGTTAATAAAGGAAGAGGCTTTTAAAATAATGATATACACCAAATCTATTAATATCTCTAGCCGCTTAATTACTTTAACTCTTGAGGGGATCTCTGGCCAGGGAATTTATTGATCACCTTGTTATAGAATCAAAGAATACTAGACAAAATCATGGTTCCAGGTGAATTCCATGAATTTTCTCCAGGTTATGGATATCCTTTTTATTTCTTAAATCACTTTTGGAACTTCGTAGAACTCATCAACCATCGATTTCAATAATTCCAGATATATACCTCTAAAATTAATAGAACTGCCTAAGATTTTTATCTGCTTCTTAATTCCTAAATCATAAAATTGCGGTCTTTGATTTAGGAGCTTTTGTATTAAATTCATTTTTTCCTGTGTCAATCTTTTGGAAGTTCCCTTGGGAAACCCAGCCCTTTCATATAAGAAGTTTTTCACTTCTTGAGTTAGAGATAATTTTTCAATCCAATTCATTGTCTTTTCTGAAGTATATTCATTAATAAATTCTTTGGGAATATTCGAATGATAGGTATAGTTATTTGTATATTCACTTCCCGTTAATCCTATTGTTTTAAGTATAGGTTCGATTGCCGATGAGGTTGCCCGGATAAGCCCCAATACAATTTGTCTATTTTCTTTTGAGGAGTCACCATTGTTAGATAGTCTACGGAGTATTTTGATATTCTGCTGATTTTCCTTGTTGCTTGAAGGTTCAATTATGCAAGGGGCTGTTTTTCTACCAGATGAAAGAATATATTTATACTTGTCATAGCCACCTACTAGTAAGTATGAATTATCATCTTTATTTTTTTCTACAGGTAATAAAAGATCATAGATCAAAAGATTCTTATCACACTTTTCCATCCTTCTTAGATACGCAAGGGAAGTTTTTAGGTTCTTTCGAGGTTTTATTTTATCAAGGGGAATAAAGATAATTTGGTCATTCATATACTACCCTCCTTATTCCATATATATGGGGAGTAGAAATTGTCTGATTCCAATAAAAAAAGGAAAGTAAAATTATTGAATAATATTTTCAAAATAAGCACCATCAAAATGGCGAACTATAAAAACATTATTTATCCTTAAGCATTAATTCCAGCCCACATTAACAGTCTAGAATTTCTATGAGATAATCTTCCTAGAAGAGGTATCTCAAGATGAATGATGTTGAAAGAAAACTTTGGACCCGACGGATTGATGATTATAGGGAAAGCAGTTTAACGGCGGTTAAATGGTGTGAAGAAAAAGGTCTTTCTGTGCACATCCTCAGATATAGGGTTACTAGGCTCAATAAAGAAAAGAAACAAGAGTTTAAAAGGATTTAATGGAAAGCTGTCCTTTCTGAAAAGTCAAAGATCTATGAAAAGACAATCGCTCCTTTAAGAGTTATCATCGGAAATTTTATATACGGTGCCAAAGACTTAACTTATAAATTTTTCATCATTTTATCCAATGGTTTCTTATAAGCCAATTAGAGTAAACAGGGGATAAGAAATATTATTACTGTTAAGGGAGGGAATTTATAGAAAATGAGTAAAGAATTTGATAAAATACATATAAGGTAGTCGGATATATAACAGGGTGTGGTTGCCACTTCTCTACTTAAGATGAAGGGAGGTGGTGCGGTATGAGTACATATGAGGCAATATCTTTAATGATTATGTTTTCAGTGTTTACTCTATCGCTTATCTCCTATTTAGATAGGAATAAGGACCAAAAGAAATAATCACCCTGTTAGCCCCAGGGTGATTATAATAAAAAAATAATCCAAGTGGCAATCGCATTTCGCGAATCCGATTACCTTTTTTATTATTATACCATAAATGATAGTTAAATAAAGAGAATTTTTGAAACAAATGTAACGACAGCTCCAGACGTTTAACTTATTATCCTAGCAATTAACAAAAGTCCCCCAATAAATTTACCAAAATATTGAAGAATTTCACACCTTCTGATAGGATAAAGTCAGGGGATTTTTCATTGAGGACAAAGCTAAGGCTTGAATATCCTAGAGAGATTTATCATCTGATTCAAGGAGGAAATGATTGGGAGTTTATTTTTTAGCGTAAAGAGGATAAGAAGTATTTACTAAAATTAGTTAAGGAATATAGAGAAATTATGGTTTTTTCTTTTTATGGCTATGTTATCATGGGGCAATCACTTATAATCCAATTTGAAAGGGACTTTGAAATGGATCAATTCAAAGATATAAGATGGAGACAAAGATTTATCAATTTTGAAAAGTCCTATAGGTTATTAAACTAATACATCAATCAACCCATCGAAATAGAATTAGAACGAGCCGGCATTATACAGCTTTTTGAGATTGCCTTTGAACTTTATTGGAAATCGATGAAAGGTCATCTCGAAGCTCAGAAGCCTATGAGGAAGAGGGAGTGATTATATATGAGCGCTTACAAACAGAAATTTGAAAATTATAAAAATGCACTTAAGAAATTAAATGAAGGATTAAAAAGGCTTGAATATGAAGATGACCTCCTAAGAGATGGCATAATACAAAGATTTGAATTTACATTTGAGATTGCGTGGAAAACACTAAAAGCAATATTTGAAGATGAGGGACTTATTGGGCTAAATTCACCCAAAACAGTTTTACGGGAGGCCTTTTCTGCGGGGATTATTAGGAATGAAGAATTATGGCTTTCAATGTTAAGGGATAGAAATTCCACAACTCATATTTATAGTGAAGAAATGGCGAAAAAGATATGTCTAAATATAGAAGAGAAATATACTGAAACATTAAATAATTTAATGTTGGAGATAGAGAGAAGAAAATTTGATTAAAGCCCCTCCATAAAAAGTAGGGCTTTAATATATTTTAGGACTATCTTTGATATTCTGATATCCGATCTTCAAAAAGATCTAAGCTGAGTAAGAACCCTATCTTAATTTCTATATCTTTGGGTTCAATTTTTTATGATGTTCTGGTTAGCTAGATAAAGCATTTTCTCTAAAGTCTAATCAGAAGAGAAAATGGATTTTACCATTTCCCCTTATTCTATATATTTATATAATCTATTAAAAGGAAAGCGCTGTTGTCGATAAAGAATAGCTAAAGCCAAGACTCCTTGGATTATTCCGATAACGAAGAAAATAATGTGTAACATATAGATAGCGCGAAGCATATAGCATTGAATGATAATCCACATAGAGAGAATGCCTCCCAAGCCTCCACTGACATATACCCAGTAGTCTTTTTTAAAATGACAGATAAGTGCACCTATCATATTTCCTAATCCTAAAACCCCAAAAAGAAAGAGCCCTGGGATTAAAAAGTCATCAAAGGGTGCATACTTTAATGTTTCATTAGCTGCAATTCCAAGAGTTTCCCCACTGGGATCCAAAATAGCTCCCCCGCCACCAAAGAGGGCACCTATTCCTACAAAATAGTGAACAAATAACAAAGCTCTTCTTATCTTTTTCAATGCCACCCCATCCTTTATTTGGTATTTTTATGTTTATTTTACACCATAATTTCATTGATTAAAAGTGAAGGGCAAGGATAAAAACAAAGAGCAATAATAAATATTTACTATCAATTTATCCGACATATCATACAAAACTTTTTCCAGATTCCAGATTATTTACAGAGAAATCACACGTAGTAGAAGATTTATCTTTTACGAATACCATAGAGAAGGTGTATTTAACTGCAATGTCTGGAGTTAATAATGTAAATATAGGAGATTTAATTATAATCTATCGTACAGCTGAACAGGGGAAAAGTGCAGAATATAGCTCTGTGGCGACATCGGTATGTACTTTAATTGAAAAGAAGAATATTTCAGAATTTTCCACCTTAGAAAGATTTATGGATTATTGTGGAAAGGGGACAGTATTTACTAGAACCGAGTTGGAAAAATTTTGGAGATAAAAGAGATATCCCTATATTATTAAAATGTTATATAACTTTGCTCTTCCGAAAAGAATTATTCGAAAAGAATTGATTGAACAAGTTGGAGTGGATAGAAATGAACACGTTATGGTAATCCCATTATCGGAGGAAGGATTTAAAAAAATAATAGAGATAGGTGAGGTAAATGAAGGTTATATTATCGATTAAGCCAGAATTTGTGGAGAAAATATTTTCTGGAAAAAAGAGATTTGAATATAGAAAAGTAATATTTAAAAGGAATGATATTTCCACAATTATAGTTTATGCTACTAAACCCTATGGAAAAGTTGTAGGTGAGTTTGAAATAGGTGATATTATTATGGATGATCCCAAAGAACTTTGGGAACAAACTAAAGATTATTCTGGAATATCAAAAACTTATTTTAATGAATATTTTAAAGGAAGGGATAAAGGATTTGCTATTAAGATAAAAGATTTAAAAAAATATGAACACCCATTGGATTTATCGGTGCTTGATAAAAATATAAAAGTTGCGCCACAGTCATTTTGCTATACAGGGGTATAGATGTATGAATCAATTTTATATTTGTAATAAAAATGAATCTTATGATAATTTCATTAAATTTATTAAGTAATAATGACATTATAAAAGGTGATGTAGAATGGTTCATAATCTAAAAATAAATTCCATTTATTTTGAATCCGTAATCAATAAAAAAAGAAATTTGAAATAAGAAAGAACGATAGAAATTTTCGAGTAGGAGATTATATTTATTTAAATGAGTGGAATCCTGAAAAATATTCATATACCGGTAGAAGTGTGAAAGGTAAAATTATCTATATTACAGACTATAAACAAAAAGATAATTATGTTGTCTTTGGATTTGATTTTATCAAATACATTAGCACTAAATAGATGATGTAGTGCTAGGATTTTGCTTATTAACTTATTTTTATTTTGCCTAATGTTATTCTATAGAGGAATTGAAGTAACTAGAGGATAGGAAATATTATTACCGTTAAAAAGGTAGTCAGATAAAAACAGGGTGTGGTTGCCGCTTATCTCCTATTTGGATAGGAATAAGGACCAAAAGAAATAATCACCCTGTTAGCCCCAGGGTGATTATAATAAAAAAATAATCCAGGTGGCAATCGCATTTTGCGAATTCGATTACCTTTTTTATTATTATATTATAAGTAGAGGAAAAATAAGCGAAATTTGAAAATCTCTTAGGGTATCTTCACCTTAAGGTTATTCAAGTAGAAAATCTATGATATTTTGTACTCTGATGCCGGAATAGTCATCAAATACTGGCTGGTCCATTGTTAAGATGACCTTTGGATAGTTATCCTTGATTGCTTGAAGAGGACGTAATTCTCTTTCACGGGTCCTTTCATCTAGGATGGTTGCAGAAACCTGAAAGTAAATTTTTTCGTTGGATTTTGTTGCCACAAAGTCAATTTCCAAAGAGCCGAGTTTACCGATTGTAACATCATAGCCACGTCTGATTAACTCGAGATACGTGATATTTTCTAGCATGTGGCCATAATCAGTATTTCTTAATCCGGTCATTTGATTGCGGATTCCCATATCCACAACATAATATTTCTCAAGAGTTTTTAAGAACATCTTGCCCTTAAGATCGTACCGATTTGCTTTATAAACGATGAATGCATTCTCCAGCATTTTCAGATAATTGTCTATTGTTTCGCTAGTGGTTTTTCTTCCACTGCTCGTCATATAGTCGCTGATCTTTTTTGTAGATACTATACTCCCAACATTTGCAGCGATAAATTTAAGGATGTTCTCTAATAAAGCAGAATCACGTATGTTGTTTCGTTCGATGACATCTTTCATCATAACCGTGTTATAGATACCTTCTAGAAAAGGACCAATAGTATTTGTATTGTCCAAGAGTTCAACGACTGTAGGAAGACCACCAAACTTGAGGTATTGGTTGAATTGATCGTGAAGATTTTTTTGACCATTGGATTCTGTAAAGTCAAGATACTCCTTGAAAGATAAAGGCAGCATTTTTATCTCTACGTATCGACCAGAAAGCAAGGTGGAGAGCTCAGAAGATAATAAGTAAGCATTTGATCCTGTAATGTAGATATCTACGTTGGCATCTACCAGAAAAGAGTTCACTGTTTTCTCCCAAGATGGAATCATCTGAACTTCATCTAAAAGTAGGTAGTGTTTTTGCTTGTCATCAAGTAACCGCTCTTTGATGTAGCTATGCATTTGCCTATAATCGGAAATGTGGTCAAACTCAAAAGACTCAAAGTTTATACGAATAATGTTCTCTTTTGCTATTCCAGTATCTATTAAATGGTTTGCAAATAGGGTCAGTAATGTTGATTTTCCACAACGTCTGATTCCAGTAATAACTTTTATTAAGGGCTTATCTTTATATTGGATAAGCTGTGAAAGATACAAATCTCGCTTTTTCATGGTATCACCCCGTAATAAAAGTATACCCGAAAAAGAAAATAATATCAAATAGTTTTAAGGATATAACCGTAAAAATAAGAACTTTAAAACTAAGATAGTATGTGACCTGAATAATTACAATTTTATTAAGTAAGATGAAGAATTTCAATGATTAATTTATCATTGATTATTAGAGTCAGTAAATCTAAGTTTATATGAGTAATAGCTAAAAATGAAAACAAGATAAATTCTTGCTATTTTTAGGCATAATGCTGGAAAGATGTTCATCATTTATATGGTTATGGTATAGTATATTTAAGAGAAAATTTAAGTTAAAGGGGTATCCCTATTCAGCACACAACTTAAGGAGTGAAGCATATGATTAGGGTAATCATAGCAGACGATGAAAATAGAATATGCAAACTTATCATGAAACTTATCCAGTGGGATGAAATAGGGATGATCATCGTAGGAACGGCGAGTAACGGTGTAGAAGCCCTTGAACTTATTGAAAAAGAAAAACCGGATATTGCCATTACCGATATCCGAATGCCTGGCTATGATGGGCTGCAAATGATAGAAAAAGCTAAGGCCATCAATAAAGATTTAGAATTTATTATCATCAGCGGCTACGGACAATTTGAATACGCCAAGAAAGCCATAGAATATGGGGTAAAGGATTATCTTTTAAAACCCATTAACCAAGAAGAGCTCCTTCAAGCCTTACACAAGGTAAAGGAAGATATCACAAAGAAAAGAGGGCAGGTTGCTCTAAAAGAACAATATGAATCCTCCCTTAATCTTAGGGGCAAGAACGTCAGAACATCTTTTTTAAATAACGCTATAGAGTCTAATGGCAAGGATTCTACAGTCAACAGTTTAGAAGAGATCTGCTTTGATTTTTCAAAGAAGTTTATCCATAGGGTGGAAAGATTAGATAAAGAGGGCATTAAAAAAGAAATTCTTCATCTTCAAGGGGAAATAAGCCAAAGTGATATAGAGAGAGAAGAATGCAGAAGTCTTATGCATGAAATAGCAAGGATATATTATCTGACCATGAAAAGCAACAAGATAGAAGCAGGAGATACTCCAGAAGAATCTAAAATATTAGAAGAAGCAATAGACAATAGCCAATCTATAGAGGATCTGTTTCATGTGCTTATAGACCATATAGATACTTCCTTGACCTTATTATTGGATAAGGATAGAGCAGGAAATCTTAGACAAATCAATCAAGCGAAGAAATATATAGAAGAGAATTATATGAAGAATATCACCCTGGAGGATTTAGGAACCCATATAGGATTTAATCCCAGCTACTTTAGCAGCCTTTTTAAAAAAGAAACAGGCACTTCCTTTATTGAATATCTTTCCCAGATCAGAATGGAAAAAGCTAAGGAATTATTGAGAGAGTCTGATTTAAGAATACAAGATATCTGTCTCATGGTTGGCTATAATGATGTAAAGTATTTTTCCAAGTCCTTTATGAAATATACAGGTCTCAAACCCAATGAATACAGAAAAATATTTGCTTAGGAGAACGAGATGAAGGAAAGAAAGAGTCTTTATTTATTTGATAGAATTTTTATTGTTCTGATAATGATGGCGGTCATAGCCATTACGGTTTTCATATATTTAATATTCAACTCTGTGAGCAAGGGCTCTTATATTTTCTTGTCCATATATACCCTCCTGATGGTGGGCGTTTTCCAAATCTTCTATAAATGGATATATAGATCCTATAAAGAAAGCAATAAGGTATTAACCCTCTTTCATCAAGGATATATTCTAAAGGGAATTTTTGATCTTAGGGTCCCCTTTAATCGGGAAACCCATCTTGCCTTTCAAAAGTTCAAAGAAATTATTGATACCAAGGAACTCATTGAAGGATCAAAAAAACATGCGGAATATTTAGCTCTTCAAAATCAAATTAACCCACACTTTCTCTATAATACCCTGGAGGGCATAAGAAGTGAAGCCTTAATCGAAGGGGTAGATAGTATCGCCAACATGACAGAAGCCCTGGCCACTTTTTTTCGGTATACCATATCCAATGTAGATAAGCTGGTAACCTTAGAAGCGGAAATCAATAATGTGGAGAACTATTATAAAATACAAGAATTTCGATTTGGTGACAAACTAGAATTGAATGTAGAATTTCAAGTGGAGGATTATCAGGATATTACACAGGCTAAAATTCCAAAGCTTACCCTACAACCTATCTTTGAAAATGCTATTTTCCATGGGGTAGAGCGGAAGATGGGGAAGGGAATTTTAACATTAAAAGTTGTTGCAACCCATCAAAGGCTTATTATTATGATATCTGATAATGGGGTAGGGATTGAAGAGGAAAGAGTAAGAGAGCTAAATCAAAAGCTCCGGGGAGCGTCCCTAGAATATATGAAAGAAGATAGAAAGAAGGGCGGAATAGCTTTACTCAATGTCAATAATCGTATTAAACTTATTTTTGGGGATGAATATGGCATCTATGTCTATAGCAAAATAGGAGCAGGTACAGATGTTGAAATAACCATTCCCTTCATAAGGGATTAGATGGGGATAGATCATGAAAAAAGAACGATTAAGAATTGAGAATGTTATTAGAGAAGTAGAGGGGATTAGGTATCTTGATAATATCAATTTTCATGTATTTACAGGGGAAATCATGGGGTTACTCCCCCTGAATAATCATGGAAAAAGTCAGTTGATAGAGTTAATATCCCAAAACATATCCATAGACTTTGGTAGGATCTATTTTGATGAAAAGCTAGTCAACTACTATGAACATAGCAATATGTCCAACAATAAGGTTTATTTCATTAACAAACAGACCAAGCTTATAGAAGATCTTAAAGTCATAGACAATATTTATGTTCTAAACCATAGATTTCATGGTTATTTTATCAATGAAAAAAAACTAAAAGCAAAAACCGATGCATTGCTAAGGCATCTTAATATTCATATACAAACCAAACAGTTTATTTCTGAATTAACTCTCTTTGAAAAGACTGTGATTGAGTTGATTAAAGCAGTGACCAATGGTGCACAGCTTATTATACTGGATGAATTATCAAATTTTTTGAGCATAGAAGAACTTGTGGATTTCCAAAAACTGATGATATACTATGCCCAAAAAGGAATATCCTTCCTATACATGGCCAATCATCATGAGGAAGCCTTTAAAATATGTGACCGAGTATGTATTTTTGAGAACGGCAGAATACTCAAAGTAATTGATAAAAAAGACTTTTCTGATGAAGCCTTAGACCCCTATATTATACCCTTTGATCATAGTGCTGGACTAAATGAACCCAATGAGAATATGGGAAATTTTGAATTTAAAAACTTTTCTACAGAAAACCTGAAGGATATTAGTTTTTCAGTTAGAAGGGGAGAGTGTATAACCCTTCTAGATATCAACAATAAAGGTATCCAAGATATTGCTGAAATCCTTAGTGGAAGAATTGAGCCTTTAGGAGGCAATATCCTTTTAGACTATGAGGATATTGATGGGAGAACTCCCCTTAGTTTATTGTCCAAGGGCATTATTTTTATTCCAGAAAATCCTGTCCAGAAGACATTGTTTTATGAGATGTCCTATTTAGAAAATTTGACTTTCCTCATAGATCGGAAGCTAAATAAAAGCATCATCAATAAAAAAATACTTAAAAATATACAACAGGAATATAGGAACATCATCGGAAAGGAGATAGAGGCAAAGGATCTTAACAGTTTAAACAAAAAGGCTCTATATAATTTGGTCTATTTTCGGATTCAATTATTTAATCCCAAAGTGGTTTTTATTATGCAGCCCTTTTCTAATGCAGACATGTATTTAAGAGGGAGAATTATAGAGTTGATTAATCAACTCAAGAAAAAAGGTATGGCTGTTATCATATTGGCCGTCAGTATATCGGATACTCTAACGGTTTCTGATCGGTTTTTTGTTATAGAGGATGGTAAACTGCTAAAAGATCCTAGCAAAAAGCACCTAGAAAGGTAAGAAAAGAAACATCCAATAAATGTCCCCCTAATTCAAAAGATTCTCTACCATGTTATTCTTTAAGTTATGTTATTCTTTATGTAAAGGATTCCAATAAGAGAAACTTGAATTAGGGGGTTTTTATGAAAAATTATATTGTTGAATTAGAAAACGTTTGCAAAACTTTTCCAGGAGTAAAGGCTCTTGATCATGTTTCTTTAAAATTAAAATCAGGAGAGGTTCTTGCACTGCTAGGAGAAAATGGGGCAGGGAAATCTACTTTGATGAAAATATTATCTGGTGTATATACCAAAGATGCAGGAACAATGAAAATATTCGGTAAAACCATTGAGGATATGGATCCCGTTAAGGCTCAAGAAATAGGCGTAGCCATTATTCATCAGGAGCTAAACATGTGTGACCATCTTACGGTTGCCCAAAATATTTTCTTGGGAAGAGAGATGACAAAGAAAGGTCTCCTATCCGATAAAGAAATGAATCATGAGGCCAGTAAAGTATTGAGCAGATTAAATATCCATATTGATCCTGAAACCGTGGTTGGAGATTTATCAGTATCCAAACAACAAATGGTGGAAATTGCAAAGGCACTATCTACCAACGCAAAAATACTCATCATGGATGAGCCTACCTCAGCTTTAACCTCTAAGGAAATTGATGAGCTATTTACCATTATTAAAAGATTAAGAGATGAAGGTCACGGCATTATCTATATCTCCCATAGATTGGAAGAACTAGAGCATATTGTAGATCGGGTCATGGTTTTACGAGATGGACAATATATCACTTCCATGGATTATAAAGAGACTACGCTGAGGGAGATTATCTCCTACATGGTAGGACGGGAAATCACTGAGAAATTCCCTAGGATAGAGAAAGAGGTAGGGAAAAAGATTTTGGAAGTAAAAAACTTAAATGCAGGAAACCTGGTAAGAGATATTCATTTTTCTCTTTATGAAGGAGAGATCGTAGGAATAGCTGGGTTAATGGGGGCAGGTAGAACCGAAACTACTCGAGCAATATTTGGAGCTGACCCAAAGGAAACTGGGGAAATCTTCATTGATGGAGTAGAGGTTGAAATCAATAAACCCATAGATGCCATAAAAGCAGGTATTGTACTGGCCCCTGAAAATAGAAAAAAAGATGGATTATGTACAAAATTAAGCATAAGAGAGAATATTGCCCTCCCTAATCTTGATATATTGGCTTCTAAATTTGGCATTGTCAATAGGAAAAAGGAAGCAGAAATAACCACCCAATCGGTGAAAAATCTGGACATAAGACTAGCCAATACAGATTCAAATGCCGAGAGTTTGTCAGGAGGAAATCAACAAAAGGTTGTTGTAGGCAAATGGCTAGCTAGAAATTCTAGAGTGGTTATCTTTGATGAGCCTACAAGGGGTATTGATGTGGCTTCAAAGGTTGAAATCTACAATCTTATGAACCAATTAAAAGATCAAGGGATAGGTGTGCTCTTCGTTTCCTCCGAAATGCCAGAGATCCTTGGCATCAGCGACAGAATATTGGTCATGGCCGATGGTAGAATTACCAAAGAATTTGATATTAAAGAGGCTACCCAGAATGACATTCTAGAGTATGCTACTAAGTTTGATAAAAAGATTGAAGCCCAAAAAGAAGCCTAAGTAAGGATAGAGGAGATGATAGCATGGAAGATAGAAAAATATCGAGTAAATTGATGAAGCTCTTTTCCAAAAGAGGAATGGGGCAAGTAATTACTGTAACTGCTGGACTTGTTGTTCTTATTATTGTATTTGGAATATTAAACCCGAACTTTTTTTCCAATCGGAATGTTTCTAATCTACTAAGACAAATTGCCCCCATTATATTAATTGGTATAGGGCAGTCCTACGTATTGATTACTGGAAATATAGATTTGTCCATAGGGTCTGTTGTGGGAATGAGCTGTATGATTTCAGCCACCCTCATGACAAAGGGAATAAACCCATGGCTGGCGGTATTGATTACCTATATCGCTTCCCTTGCCATAGGCTTGCTCAACGGGAAGCTCATATCCAAGGCAAAATTACCAGCTTTTATTGCTACCTTGGGTACCATGACCATAGCCAGGGGGATTGCTCAGATTGTTAACAATAACTACAATACAGATTCTATAGGATCAGCAGCTGAGGGATTTAGAAATTTCTTTTATTATGGAAAAACCTTTGGATTATACAACACCATATGGATAAGCTTAGCCATTTGGTTAGTCTTTAACTTTATCCTTAGTAGAACCAGGACGGGAAGGCATATCTATGCAGTGGGTAGTAATATCCATGCCGCCCATCTTTCAGGAGTAAACGTATCCAGCACCGTGACCAAAACCTATCTAGTAAGTGCAGTGTGTTCAGCCACTGTAGGACTAATTATCACAGCCACTAGCGGAATGGGTACCATGGATGCCGGTACCACCTATGAGCTCTATGCAGTAGCCGCTTCTGTTATTGGGGGGGTAAGTACCCTAGGTGGCCAAGGGATACTTTTAGGAACAATTGTAGGGGCATCTATTTGGGGTGTATTACAAAATGGTCTTCAATTTGCTGGGGCTCCTGTGGCCATCAGAAACATAGTAATAGGCATTATCGTTATTATCTCTGTATTATTAGATATTGTAGTCAGAGCCAATAAAAACAATAAAGCAAAGACAAAGGTAAAGGTCAAGGCCTAAAGAAACCTTAAAATCTTAAACCAAGATTCCTTACCCATTTATTGAGGATTATCAAATTACGTTATTAAAGCGAAAGCTTTAAAATAAATAAAAATAGGGGGATTGTTATGAAGAAGAAACTTTTTGCAATGGCATTAATTTTAGCATTAATCTTTGCAGCAGTAGGATGTTCAAATGGTACTGGTGCAAATAGTGATGGTAATGAAGGTAGTGAAGGAAATAAAGGAGATAAATATCAAGTTTATCTTATCACTATGGACCAAATGGACCAACACTGGGTTACTGTTGATGAAGGAGCTAAAAAAGCAGCCGATGAGTTGGGTAATGTAGATTATAAATGGCTTGCACCAGATGTGAAAGATGATGCTAAGCAAATTGAAAGCATTAATAATGCTATTGCTGGTGGAGCCCAGGCTATACTTCTTGCAGCTAATGGACCCGATGCAGTTACAGCAGCTCTTAAAGAAGCTGAAAATGAAGGAATCAAGATTGTCTATGTTGACTCCCCTGCTGATTTTCCAGCAGCTCAAACCTTAGCTACAGATAACGAAGCAGCGGGTAAAACTGCAGGAGAAGAAATGCTTAAAGCTTTGGAAGACAAGGGTATTACCTCTGGTAAAATTGGAGTTGTAAGTGTAAATGCTTCAACAGATTCAACCGTACAAAGAGAAAAAGGATTTAGATCTGCCTTTGAAGGAACAGATTTTGAAGTGCTTGAAACCCAATATGGGGATGGAGATGCAGCTAAATCAAAAGATATCGCAGCGAACTATATCACTGAAGGTGTAGTAGGAATCTTTGGAGGAAATGAAGGTTCTACCGTAGGAACAGGAAACGCTATTAAAGAAGCTGGCGGAGAAGTAATCGGCGTTGGATTTGATAAATCAGACACGATCCTACAATTGATTGAAGAAGGATATCTATTGGCGACAATGGCCCAAAATCCAGATGTTATGGGTTATGAAGGAATGAAGACTGCAGTTAGCGTACTTGAAGGCAATTCAGTGGATAAAGACTATGTGGATACAGGAGTTTCTGTAATCAATAAAGACGCATTAAAATAAAGGAATAAACACACAAAGAGGTTACCTTCGTAACCTCTTTGTTATCATATAGGAAAGTTGGTCTTGCTAGGAGGGGACCAAACTTTCCTACATTTTAATCATAGATAAGGGGGATGAGCTTTGAAAAAATACACAGAAGATATTCTTAAAGAATTTACAAAAAATTATCCTATGATGAATGATCTTCAAGAAGACCTAGAAAAATTAATCAAAGAAGTAGTCAACCGGATAAAGCTTGGAGGGAAAATACTTATTTGCGGAAATGGAGGAAGTGCCGCAGATAGTGAACATATTGTAGGAGAACTTGTAAAGGAATTTTATATCAAAAGGCCTATAGAAGAAAAATTCAAACAAAAGCTTCAAGACTTGGTGCCAGAACAAGATGCAAAGCATATTACAGAAAGTCTTCAAGGGGGAATCCCTGCCATATCCTTGGTAGCTCAAATAGGTTTTTTGACAGCCTATGGCAATGATGTAAGCTTTGATATGGCTTATGCACAACAGGTTTATGTCTACGGACAGAAAAATGATGTCTTTATAGGACTCTCCACCTCTGGGAATGCAGAAAATGTATGTAATGCCGCGAAGATAGCAAAAGCCAAAGGTCTTTTGGTCATATCTCTTACGGGAGAAACAGGAGGTAAGCTTAAAGAGTTTAGTGATATTTTATTAAATGCTCCTGCTCAAGAGACTTTTATGGTGCAAGAATATCATCTTCCTTTGTACCATCTTATCTGTAGAAGCTTGGAATATGAAATCTTTGGTGAAGATATATGTTCGTACTAGGATTTGATATCGGAGGAACAAAATCAGCCGTGATCTTAGCCGAGGAGACAGAGGGGAATATTCTTTTCCTAGATCGAGTAGAAATTCCAACCACAAGGGACTGGAGAAAGATTATTGATAAATTAATCTTAGCAGGTACCACCATGTTAAAGCATTTTAACTTAGACACTGAAATATATACAATAGGGATTTCCTGCGGAGGCCCCTTAGATGGGGAAAGAGGGATAATCAAATCTCCTCCTAATCTTCCAGGTTGGGATAATGTTCCCATTGTAGATTATATTGAGGAAAAACTAGGGGTAAGGGCAAAGCTTCAAAATGATGCCGATGCTTGTGCTTTGGCAGAATGGAGATATGGAGCAGGAAAGGGATACAAGGATGTCATTTTTCTTACCTTTGGAACCGGTCTAGGGGCAGGGCTTATCCTCAATGGGAAATTATACACCGGCGCCAGTAATATGGCTGGTGAAGTAGGTCATATACGCTTGGAAGAAGAGGGCCCAATGGGCTATGGCAAGTCTGGCAGTTTTGAAGGATTTTGTAGTGGTGGGGGCATTACCCAAATAGCACAGCAAAAAGCCTATGAGCTTAAAGCTCAGGGAATAAGAGCCTCCTTTGTCAAAACAAGCATTCAGGATATTACCACAAAGGATGTAGCCCAGGCAGCCGAACAAGGGAACAAAGACGCCTTAGAGGTGTTTAGAATATCTGGACAATATTTTGGAAGGGGATTATCTATACTTATCGATATTTTAAATCCTGAAGTCATCATAGCAGGCAGTGTTTATGCTAGAGCAGGAAAGTTTTTAAATGAGGCTATGTATAGAGAGATTGAAAAGGAAGCCTTAGAGTATTCTAGAAAGATAGTGAAGATCCTTCCCGCCGAGCTAAGAGAAAAGATTGGGGATTATGGTGCAGTAGTGACGGCATTGGTATAAAAGACTTGTCTGTAGAAGGGGAAAGGTAGGAAGGAGCATTTTTAAGATCTTGAGCCTAGATAGACATTTCCTTCTATATTGATAAAAATTCATAGAAACTTTTTATAATATTTGGTAGAATAGGCATAAGGTAATCGGACAAAAGCAGGGTGTGGCTACCACTTCTCTCCTATTTAGATAGGAATAAGGAACAAAAAAAGTAATCACCCTGCACTGCCATGCAGAGTGATTAAAATTAAATAACCACTTTGTGTCAACCGCACTGTGCGGTGCCGATTACCTTTTTATTATTATATCATAGTTAAAGGGGAAATAAACAAAATTTTAAAAAAGCTTTTATGACAGAAAAGATACTATTAAAATTTATCATTTATAGGAATAATCGATTGGAGGGATTTTATGTTAGGTGCTATCGAAGCTGGCGGAACAAAATTTGTCTGTGCAGTAAGTGATGAGGATTTAAATATTATAGAAAGAGTTTCCTTTCCCACGACCACTCCAGAGGAAACCCTAGAAAAAGTCTTTCACTTCTTTGATACCTATGAGGATTTAAAAGCCATAGGCATAGGCTCCTTTGGGCCTATTGATATCAATAAGCATTCAAAAAAATACGGTTATGTCACTTCCACCCCTAAACTTGCCTGGAAGAATTTTGATTTTCTTGGGGAGATGAAGAAACACTATCCTCTTCCTATGGGATGGACCACCGATGTCAACGCCGCCTGCTTGGGAGAATATGAAGTAGGCAGTGCCGCCAATAATGATAGTTGTATTTATCTCACCGTAGGCACCGGAATAGGTGGAGGAGCTATCATGAATGGAAGATTTGTGGAAGGATTTGGACATCCCGAAATGGGACATATTTTGGTTAAACCCCATCAAAAAGATGATTTTGAAGGCTGGTGTCCTTATCATAGAAATTGTCTTGAAGGACTTGCCGCCGGACCGTCTGTGGAGAAAAGATATGGCATAAAAGCCCAAGAAATAGATGCTGATCATGAAATCTGGCAAATTCTTGCCTACTATTTGGCCCAGGCCTTGGTAGACTATACCCTCATTCTAAGACCAGAAAAAATTATCTTAGGCGGTGGGGTGATGAGCCAAATCCAAATGCTTGATTTAGTAAAGAAGGAGTTTACGACTTTATTGGCTAATTATGTAGAAATACCAGATATCCATTCATATATCGTAAGACCTTCCTTAGGAAATAATGCGGGAATTATGGGAGGATTACTATTGGCACGGAAAAGTTTATAGAGATATTGAAGAGAAGAGAAGAAGTTCTTTGGGATTTCTCTCTTTTTGGTTTTATCTATTAAAGGATAGTACACTCCCTATGGTCAAATAACCAAGCTTTCAAGCGGATTGAACATCTACATTCATTGGAAAGTTTAGAGTATCTACTGCAAAAGCAATCTCTTAGTATTTTTTATTAAGAATTCAACTTTTTCCCTATAGATAAACAGCAGCACAAAAAATATTGAAATTTGTCTTAAAATATTTGCAAGTCAAACCCCTAAATATTATATAAATATATTGATTTTACAGTAGAATCATGTATAATGAAAATAGCTGTCTGATAGCCGATAGCCATGGGATAATATTGATAAGTGAGGTATATATGAACGTGATAAAAAGGGTACCACTACAATCAGAAATTATTGAATATATTAAACAATATATCGAAAAGAACAATTTAAGGAATGGAGATAAACTTCCCTCTCAGGTAGATCTCATCAAGATTTTGGGTGTCAGCAGATCCTCAATTAGAGAGGCGATTAAAACCTTGGAAGCTAAAAATGTTCTAGAGGTTGTTAATGGTAGGGGTGTCTTTGTAAAGGATGGATCTTTAAATGCCATATCTGCTGAAATAGAATTTGGGAGAGAAAAAGAATCACTACTAGAGCTTTTAGAGGTGAGAAGGGTTCTAGAAAAAGAAATCATACACCTAGTCATCCAAAATGCAACTGAAGAAGAACTGGATGAAATTGAAAAAATTTTGAAAGTGATTATGGATAAATACCACAGAGGTGAAAGACAAAATATTGAGGATAAACAGTTTCATATAGCTATACATAATAGTTGTCATAATCGAATAATGAAACAGTTAATAAATTCCATAGATGAACTTCTAAACAAGTTGTGGGAATTCCCTTTAGGGATGAAGGATCCTTTTACAGATACGATGCCACTACATGAAGAGCTCTTTAAAAACATAAGAGAAAGAAATGTTAAAAAAGCACAAGCAATTAATGATAAAATCATTGGGATGATATACAAGGACGTTAAATCAGCCAATCAGAAAGTTTATAAAACCAATGAGTAACTCATCCAGCTAAAGCTGAATATGGAGATTTCAGGTGGGGACCCTACCCCACCTAAAGAAAAAGCATCTGAAATCCCAATCTGTAGAGGGAGGGGCCTTAAAAATCAATAAAGCTTGTATTTATAATGCAACCTATATGATAGCTGATAGCATCTAGCTTGTTTTAACGTATTGAATTTAACGGGAAAGGTCGTGGCAATAGTCTATGGTATTTGGAATTGAAAGAGTTGAAAGAATAGTAAAGGATTTAGAAAAAGCAATTTATCCAGATTTTGAGCCCATTCTTAAATATAGGGTTTGTGAAGGGAAATTTCCAGGGGGAGAAGATAAAGAGTTAGAGGATGAAAATTGGAGTGAATATATAACTGGCAGCCTGTGGGGGGGATATGATAAGCACCAATGGTTCCGGGCAAGGGTGAAAATACCTGAAAGATTTGAAGGCAAGACCATAGTATTTAGAATAACTACAGGTCGTGAAGGCCTTTGGGATGCAACAAACCCACAATTTCTGTTTTATGTTGATGGAAAACTTGTGCAAGGTTTAGATGTAAACCATCGTGAAGTCTTGATCAGTGAATGTGCCAAGGCCCATAAAGAATATTCCATAGCCTTTTTAGGATATAGCGGACTTGAGAATAGTAAACATGCAATAGTGACTGAAATAAGCCTATTGGATAAAAAGATTGAAGAGATTTACTATAATTTAAATGTTCCGTTGTCGGTAGTGAAATTGTTAGAAGATAATGATGAGAACAAGATTCGAATTTTGACTAAGCTTGAAAAAGCTATTGATAGGCTTGATCTGAGGAAGATTTATTCCCATGAATTTTATCAATCTATTGAGGTTGCAAACGATTATCTGAAAAAAGAGTTTTATTCTGACATTAATTACGAGGGTCCTGTCGTAACGGCAATAGGCCATACCCATTTAGATATTGCTTGGTTATGGACAATTAGTCAAACAAAAGAAAAAACCATCAGAAGTTTTTCTACGGTTTTAAATCTCATGAAGCAATATCCAGAATATAAATTTATGTCCAGCCAGCCCCAGTTATATGAGTACATAAAAGAAAATGAACCAGAACTTTATAAAGAAATTAAAAATAAGGTGAAGGAAAAAGTTTGGGAAATAGATGGAGCAATGTGGATAGAGCCAGATTGCAATATACCCTCTGGAGAATCCCTTATACGACAAATTATATGGGGACATCAATTTTTTATGGATGAGTTCGGAATAGAGAGCAAATCCCTTTGGCTTCCCGATGTCTTTGGATATAGTGCTGCACTTCCCCAAATCCTTAGGAAAAGTGGCATTAAATATTTTATGACCACAAAACTTGATTGGAATCAATTTAATGTCATACCCAATGACACTTTCATGTGGCGTGGAATAGATGGAAGTGAAGTTTTTACTCATTTGGTTACAACCAGTGATTATAAGAAACAAGGTGAAGCGGTGACCTTTAGTGAGTCCAATAATAAGACCACCTATACAGGCATAATTAATGCCAATCAAGTCATGGGAACTTGGAAACGATATCAAAATAAGGATATATCAGAAGAAACCTTAATGCTCTTTGGTTATGGAGACGGAGGCGGAGGACCTACAAAGGAAATGCTTGAAAATGCCAGAAGGTTGAAATACGGAATTCCAGGATGCCCAAGGGTACAAATCGGTTTTGAAACCGATTATTTTGATAGATTATACGCAAAGGTCATGGAAAAAGAAGATATTCCCACTTGGGTTGGTGAACTATATCTGGAATATCATAGGGGGACCTATACTTCTATGGCAAAAAATAAAAGATACAATAGGAAAAGTGAATTTTTATACCAGGATGCAGAAATGCTTGCAACCTTAAACATGCTCTCAGGGGGAGTGTATCCAGAAAAAGAAATGAAAAAAGGTTGGAAAACAATTCTTGTCAATCAGTTTCATGATATTATACCAGGTTCCTCTATAAAGCAGGTTTATGATGAATCCCATCAACAATACCAAGAAGCTATGGAGGGGGGACAGGAGTTGGTGAAGGACTCTTTGAAGCAAATCACTTCAAAGATTGATTTAAAAGAAAAATCTATTGTCGTATTTAATACTTTATCCCACGACAGAGATGATATTGTAGAAGTCACTATACCCAAGGGAATGAAGGTACAAGGCCTAAAGGAAGTAGAGGGAAAAAATATTGAAATACAAGAAATAGATCATGGGAAGAAGTTCATCTTTTATGCAGAAAAGGTTCCCTCCAAAGGTTATAAGACCTATAGCATAGTCGACCAAAATGTAAAAACTCCTAGGGAGGAGACAAACCTAGATAAGGAGTTTGAAAATCAGTATTTCAAGGTGAGCTTTGATGAAAAATATAACATCACCTCATTATATGATAAAAAAAATGAAAGAGAAGTTATTAAAGAAAACAAGAGGGCTAATGTTTTACAGGCCTTTGAAGACAGGCCAATGAATTGGGAAAACTGGGATATCGATATCTATTATAAGAAGAAAATGTGGGAAGTAAATGATGTAAAGCAGGTAGAGGTAATTGAAAAGGGCCCAATAAGATATTGCATCAAGATTGAACGAAACTTTTGTGACTCCACTTTAGCACAATATATCTATTTCTATAGAGATATCCCCCGCATAGATTTCAAAAACTGTGTAGATTGGAAGGAAAAAAATATCCTTCTGAAAGTAGCCTTTCCAATTGATGTGAACTCAAGTAAGGCAACCTATGAAATACAATATGGAAATATAGAAAGACCAACACATAACAATACAAGCTGGGAGGTCGCTCAATTTGAAACATGTGGACATAAATGGGCGGACTTATCTGAAGGAGCATATGGTGTAAGCCTATTAAATGATTGCAAATACGGCTACGACATAAAGGATGGGATGATGAGGCTGACATTAATAAAAGCAGGAACCTATCCAAATCCTGAGGCAGATCTGGGGATCCATGAGTTTACCTATTCCATCTATCCCCACAAAAATACTTGGAAGGAAGCAAAGACCCAAGAAATGGCTTATAACCTGAATGTACCTATGCATACCGTAGTGGAAGAAGAGCATGAAGGAATATTGCCAAGCCAAATGTCCTTATTAAAAATCAATAAACCCAATTGTATTGCAGAAGTGGTGAAGAAAGCTGAAACAGGGGATGGAGTAATCGTAAGATTTTATGAATATAAGAACATGAAAGAAAAGATCCAAGTAAGCTTCAATAACGAAATAAAAGTTGCTTACGAATGTGATTTATTGGAGAATACAATAGGTACGGCGAAAAGTCATAACAATAAAATGGACTTTCAGATCAATCCATATGAAATTAAAACATTTCGAATTCACTTTAAATAAGGTTATCAAAAGAGGAGGTAGAATTTATGTTGCTAAAAGAATTAACTCAAGCATTTGGGGTCAGTGGCTTTGAGAAAGAGATAGCCAATATCATTATAGAAAATATAAAGGCTTGTGTGGATGAACTTAAAATAGATGCTATAGGCAATGTCATCGCCTTAAAAAGAGGTATTGGAGAGGAAAAGAAAAAGATAATGGTGTCAAGCCATATGGATGAAATAGGCTTTGGCGTATTAGGAGTAACCGACAAAGGCTTTGTAAAGGTCAAGAAAGTTGGAGGAATATCTCCACAGGTTTCCTTTATGAATAGGGTGCAATTTAAAAATGGCACCTGTGGCACAATAAGTTCTTTTGAGAAGATGGATAAAGTAGGAGCCACAGATATTCATAAGCTTTATGTTGATATCTGTGCTGTTTCAAAAGAAGATGCATTAAAGTATGTTTCCATAGGGGAGCCCGCATCCTATATGGGAGAATATAAAGAGCTTCATAATCATTGTGTAACCGCAAAGGCTATAGACGATAGAATAGGTTGCTACATATTAATAGAGGCCTTAAAAAAGGTTAAAGATCCCTATCATGATATTTATTTTGTGTTTTCCGTCCAAGAGGAAGTAGGACTAATTGGGGCTACGGTAGCAGCAGAAAGAATAAATCCTGATTTAGGGATAGCCGTTGATATAACTGGATCCTTTGATGTGCCAACAGATACCGATGGAAATGCAGTCATTGGTGGTGGAGCAGCCATTAAAGTAATGGATAGCTCAGTAATATGTGATGAAGAACTGGTGAAAACCATGGTTCAATGTGCTGAAAAAAATAATATTAAATATCAATTAGATGCTCTTGCAGGAGGCGGAACAGACGCTGGAGCTATAAATAAATCCAACTGCGGGGTCAAAGCTTTAGGGATATCTATCCCTACAAGATATGGTCATAGCCCCAATGGCATCGTCAGTATGGAAGATGTAAATGCTTGTGTAGATTTATTATGGAAGTTTTCTGAAAGCACATTTCAGTTTACCACTGAAAAGCAATATGTATAATTTGTTAAATATTTTAATACACCACTTTATACATCAGGATTATCCGTATCTGTATGGGCTTTAAAGGGGATGTATTGATATTTAAATATACCAAAATTAAAGGGGGTACATTTCTATGAGAAAAAAGAAACACTTGGCAATTACACTGGCAACAGCTTTAGTGCTAGCTACTATCCTGACAGGATGTGGAGGAGGTAAGGACACCGAAACAAATTCTTCGGGAGGCAATACTCCACAAGTAATTAATGTAGCAACAACCCAGGATCCAGCATCCCTTGATACATCAAAATTAGCCGATTCTGCATCCAACACAGTAGCCCAAGAAACCCAAGAAGGCTTAGTAAGATTGGAAGATAAAAAGTTAGTAGCAGCGGGCGCAGAAAAATGGGAAAACTCTGAAGATGGCCTTACATGGACCTTTCATTTAAGAGATTATTCTTGGTCAGATGGACAAAAGGTTACCGCCGATGATTATGTGTATGCGGTTAGGAGGCTTTTCGAACCTGAAGTAGCCTGCCCAAATGCAGGGATCTTTTATATGATAAAGGGTGGAGAAGCATATAATACAAACAAAGGGAAAGCCGAAGATATAGGAGTGAAAGCTATAGATGAGAAGACTTTAGAATTTACTTTAAATGAGCCAACACCCTATTTTCTTCAACTAATGAATTTTGTTAATCTTCTACCCCTGAGACAAGATATGGTGGAAAAGGCTGGGGATGCTTATGGCACAGATCCTCAACAAGTAGTCTATTCAGGTCCCTTTGTTATCGATCAATGGGTGAAAGGTTCAAAGATTGTTTTAAAGAAAAATGAAAACTATTGGGATGCTGAATCGGTAAAGCTGGATACCGCAAATATCCATTTAGTACCTGAGGAAGCAACACGACAACAAATGTTTGATGGCCAGAGCTTAGATTTAATACAAAATGTTAAACAAGAGTATTCAGATATGCTAGAGGATAGAATTGATAAAGGTGAAGTAACCTCTATAAAAGGATATTATCCAAGTGTAGGCTATATAGCCTTTAACAATAATGATCCAAATAAAATTTTTACCAATGAAAAAGTAAGATTAGCCTTCTCATTAGCATTGGATAGAGATGGATATGTAAAGAATGTTACCAAAAAGGATCAGGCTGCCTATGCATTTGTTCCCTATGGTTTGAACAATGGAGATGAAGTATTTCGAGAAGCAGTTGAAGAGCCCTTAAAGGCACTAAAGAACCAAGATCCTAAAGAATTATTAAAGCAAGGATTACAAGAACTAGGATTAGACCCTGATAAGCAAATTGAGGTAACCTTCCTTCAAAGAAATGCTGATGCAGATACAAGAGTAATCGGTGAATTCTATCAAAGTCAATGGGAAGAAAATCTCAATGTTAAAGTGAATATTGACACGGCCAGTGATGGTGCAACCTTCAATACTATGATCATGAAGGGAACTTATCAAGTAGCTCAAACTGGATGGGGAGCGGATTATAACGATCCTATGACCTTTATGGGCTTATTTATCACAGGAGATGGAAATAACTCAGCCTTTTTCTCCGACAGTCAGTATGATGAGTTGGTAAAAAAAGCTAGCACTGAATTAGACATGGGTAAGAGGCTTGAGATGTTTAAAGAAGCAGAAAAAATCTTAATTGCGGATAAAGCAGGGATCGCTCCTTTAACCTTCAATGTTGCAAGTAATTATTTACAAAGTTATGTAAAAGGCCTTAGTATTGAAGCCGGTGGACCAGCATATGAATTAAAACATGTTTATATAGAAAAGTAATCATTCATTTGTAAGGAATACTGCGGCTGGGGCATACCCGCTGCAGTATTACTTTCATAAAAAGGAGGTTTTGGTATGACCCAGTATATTTTAAAAAGAATAGGATATTTAATTCTTACGATGTGGGTAATTGTCACAGCAACTTTTTTTCTTATGAATACCTTACCTGGGGATCCAATACAGACTGGTACAAAGCTACTACCACCGGCGGTAGAGGAAAATTTAAAAGAAAAATGGGGCTTAAATAAGCCAGTAGTAGAAAGATATTTTATTTACTTAAAAAACGTAGCCCAAGGGAATCTTGGAGAATCCATGAAGAGCCCAGGCCTTACGGCCAATCAGATTATCAAAGAAAAATTTCCTGCATCAGCTAGATTAGGATTGCAGGCCATAGGCTTTGGTGTTATCGTTGGGTTGATCTTTGGAACGATAGCTGCCTTTCGAAGAAATACATGGATAGATTATTCCGTTATATTTATTGCCCTGGTGGGGGTATCTGTCCCAAGCTTTGTTTTAGCTGCTCTACTTCAAAAATCCTTAGGGGGAAAGTTTTTTCCTATAATAGGATGGCCCTCTGTAAATGTATGGACATCAGGGTTTAAATATACCATCCTACCTACTTTGGCAGCTTCCTTTGGAAGTGTTGCAACCTATTCCAGATTTATGAGAACCTCTGTTTTAGATGTACTAAACAATGATTATATCCAAACTGCAAAAGCCAAAGGTCTATCCAAATGGGCAATTATAAAAAAACATATATTGAGAAATAGTATAACACCGATCATTACAATGATTGCTCCTCAAATAGCAGGCATTGTTACCGGCTCTTTTGTTATTGAAAGAATCTTTGGGATTCCAGGACTAGGGATGTATTATGTAGAGAGTATAAATGGAAGAGATTTCACGATGATTATGGCAACCACAATTTTTTTCTCATTCTTCTTTGTAATTTCAATCGTATTTATGGATATCCTTTATGGGGTTGTGGATCCAAGGGTTAGAATAACTGGAGAAAAAAGATAGGAGGTGGGAATACAATGGAAGCAGAATTTGAAAAAGAAATTCAAGAAGAAATTCAAGAAGAATTGTTTGAGGTAATTGGTTATGATAAGGAAGTTTCTGATGCCATTGCTAGACCCAGTATTACATACTGGCAAGATGCATGGCGGAGACTGAAAAAAAATAAAGTGGCAATGCTGTCCATGCTCCTATTAATCCTTATAGGACTGGCATGTGCTTTCATCCCTGTATTTTCAAAAATGAACTTCAAAGAACAAGCCATTGAGCTTGCGAATCAGGGACCAAGTATGGCCCATTGGTTCGGAATGGATGAGCTTGGAAGAGATATTTTTGTGAGAATATGGGTTGGTGGAAGAGTTTCCATGTTGATCGGCCTTATCGGGGCCTTCGTATCCTTAATTGTTGGGGCTACCTATGGTGGCATAAGTGGATACTTTGGTGGAATCGTTGATGACATCATGATGCGTATTGTGGAAGTGATTGTTGGCATACCCTATATGATCATTGTAATCCTGGTGTCTATATCCTTGGGCAAAGGTCTTACTTCTTTGATTATTGCATTATGCATAACAAGCTGGACAGGTCTAGCTAGATTGGTGAGAGGTCAGGTGCTTCAGCTAAAGGAAAGTGAATATGTACTTGCAGCACAGATGCTAGGGTCTACACCAATAAAGATTGTATTTAAGCATCTCCTACCCAATACATTAAGTGTAATTATTGTTAATTTAACCTTTCAGGTACCAGGATTTATATTCTCAGAAGCATTCTTGAGCTTCATAGGATTAGGAGTTCAGCCACCCTATACAAGTTGGGGGGCCATGGCTTCCTTAGGTCAACAGCAGATGACTTATTATCCCCATGAGCTATTTTTCCCAGCGGTGGCCATAAGTGTGACGATGTTGGCATTTAACCTTCTTGGGGATGGTCTTCGCGATGCTTTAGATCCTAAACTTCGCCAATAAGAAAAGGAGGGGTACAGCATGATAAAACTACTTGAAGTAAAAAACTTAAAAGTCTCATTTAATACTTATGCCGGTGAAGTTCAAGCCGTAAGAGGAGTTTCCTTTTATTTAAATAAAGGGGATTCACTTGCTATTGTTGGTGAATCAGGGTGCGGAAAGACGGTAACTTCAAAAACCATAATTGGACTTATAGATACCCCGCCAGGAGAGATAAAAGAGGATAGTGAAATACTATTTAATGGCGAGGATGTATTAAAGTTTAGCCAAAAAGAATGGCAACATTATAGAGGAAGAGATGTAAGCATGATCTTTCAAGATCCAATGACTTCATTAAATCCGACGATGAAGATTGGCAATCAAATTGCTGAAAGCCTAATGATTCATAGAGGCATGGCTAAAGCTGAAGCACTACAGGAAGCAATAAAAATGCTTGAAGTCGTTAATATACCCAATGCTACAGAAAGGATCAGACAATACCCTCATCAGTTCTCAGGAGGAATGCGCCAAAGAGTTATGATCGCCATATCCCTTGCATGTAATCCACAATTGCTTATTGCAGATGAGCCAACAACGGCATTAGACGTAACCATACAAGCACAGATTATGGATTTATTAAAAGAATTGCAAAGCAAATTGGGAACAGCAATCATTATGATTACCCATGATCTTGGGGTAGTGGCAGGAATGGCCAAAAGAATTGCTGTAATGTATGCAGGGAAAATTATTGAGACCGGACTTGTGGATGAATTATTCGAAGATCCCAAACATCCTTATACAGTGTCTTTACTCAATGCAGTTCCTAAATTAGAGCTAAAGAACAAGGAAAAGCTAGTTTCAATTCAAGGGACACCACCAGATTTACTTGCTCCACCCAAGGGATGTAGTTTTGCCAGTAGATGCAAGTATTGTATGAAGATATGTAAGATTAAGTATCCCGAGGCTAGTTGGATAAGTGATACCCATGAGGTCACTTGCTGGCTTCAGCATCCTTCATCTCCTAAAATAAACTTAGCTGAAGATATAAGGAGGGATTTATAATGGAAGCTGAAACTTTAGTTGAAGTGAAAAACTTGAAAAAGTACTTTCATATGGATAAGGATAAAATACTTAAAGCTGTTGATGATGTATCCTTTAGCATTCAAAAGGGGGAAACCTTAGGGCTAGTTGGGGAGTCAGGATGTGGGAAAACTACCTGTGGAAGAACCATATTGGGCATGTATCAAGCCACGGGGGGTGAAGTGCTCTTTTCCGGTGAAAATATTTATAAAATGAATAAGATAGAGAAGAAAGAGTTCAAAAAAAATGCACAGATAATCTTTCAAGATCCATATGCATCCTTGAATCCACGAATGACTGTAGGGGATATTATCTCTGAAGGAATAGACAATTTTAAAATGTATAATGAAAGGGATAAACAAAATAGGATATATGAGTTATTGAGGCTAGTGGGGCTCAATGAAGAACATGCCAGTAGATTTCCCCATGAATTTTCTGGTGGACAAAGACAAAGGATAGGAATCGCAAGATCCTTAGCGATTGATCCAAAATTTATCGTTTGTGATGAGCCCATATCTGCTTTAGATGTGTCCATCCAAGCACAAATTATAAATTTACTGCTGGAATTGCAAGATGAATTCGGATTAACTTATTTATTCATTGCCCATGATTTGTCTATGGTCAAACATATCTCTGATCGAGTTGGGGTAATGTATTTAGGTTGTATGGTAGAACTTGCAAAGAGTGATGAACTTTATAAAAATCCACAACATCCCTATACCCAAGCCCTTCTTTCGGCTATTCCTATACCTAATCCAAGTTATGAAAGATCTAAAAAGAGAATTAATTTAGAAGGGGAAGTGCCAAGTCCTATAAATCCTAAGCCAGGCTGTAGATTTAGGTCAAGATGTAAATATAGAAAACCCATATGTAGTGAAAAAACCCCATTACTTAAAGAGATGAATGAGGGTCACTATGTAGCCTGTCATTTATATTAGGAAAAGAGTAAACAAAACCGACGAATCCCATCATGAAATAGGGTTCTTTATAGTAAATACAACTTAGTATCAGTAAAATATCATCTAGCAGCTTAGAGAGTATGGGCATCACTCCTTAAGCTGTTTTTAAGCTGTCCTAATAGCCAATACAAATCTGGACAATCATTCCATAGAAGCAGATAAATAAAGAGACAAACATGATGACAAGTCCAAGATTTAAAACCGAAAACATTTTGTTCCACGCATCCTGATAGGTAAGAGGTCTTGTGGCATTTTTTTGTATAAAAAACCCTGCACTGATCAAAAAGCCAAAGCAACCTATGTAATATAGAGCATTTTTAATAAAACCAAATAAGGATATGTCCTTGCCTTGATAAAAAATAAAATAAATGAGTGTAAAAAATACAGCTATACCTGAGGAAATAAAAAGAGCAAGCTTAGCACACTTGAAAATATCCTTTAGTATTTTAAATGTCATGATCAAATCCCCCTTTTGCTAAAGTGTACATAGTCTATTATAGGATAAAGTTTTTGGTTTTGAAATAGCTAGTGTAAATTCTAAGAAATAAAAAAAGGAGAGAAAAATGCCATATTTTATTAGTTCATATAAGAAAAGCATTGATGTATTTAAAGCAAAGGTAGAAGAAAGTATTTATCATAAGATTGCACCACTAAATATCCATGCATGGGTCACAGAAGAGCCAGTTGATTTTAAAGAAAAGACTATGGGTAAATATATTTCTCTAAATGTAGGAGAGAGTTGGGGCAAACTTTGGGATTGTGCATGGTTTAATTTTACCGGAACTGTACCTAAAGCGGCTGCCCATAAAAAAGTGGTATTATTAATAGATATTAGCGGGGAGATCTGCATATTTGATGAGGATGGTTGCCCTAACCAGGGGTTAACAAATGTTAGCTCTGAATTTGATTTAACCCTTGGCAAGCCTGGGAAGAGGGTAGTGAATTTTCTAGAGAAAGCTTGTGGTGGAGAAAACATTGATCTATGGGCAGATGGGGGCTGTAACGATCTTTTTGGAAATTACAAAGATAGTGGAAAAATCAAAGAAGCACATATTGCCCTTTTAAAGGATGAAATGCGTAAATTATATTATGATATAGAGGTGCTTCAAGAGCTAATGGAGCAACTTCCCGAAGACTCTTCAAGGCATCAAAGTATTTTATTTACGCTTTTTCATGCTTTTAAGGTTATGAAAAACTATGATAAAGAAGAGGCTAAAAAAGCAAGAGAGATTCTTTCGGCAGAGCTTAATAAAAACTGTGGGGATGAATCTTTAAGTATAAGCGCAATAGGTCATGCTCACATTGATTTAGCATGGCTTTGGCCTATAAGAGAAACCATAAGAAAGGGTGCTCGTACATTTTCAACTGTCTTATCAAATATGGACAGATATCCTGAATATATATTTGGAGCAAGTCAGCCCCAACTTTATGCATGGATAAAAGAGCGATATCCTAAGCTATATCGTAAAATAAAAGTGCGTATAGCAGAAGGACGATGGGAAGCCCAAGGAGGAATGTGGGTTGAGCCAGATACCAATATTTCAGGGGGAGAGGCTTTAATTCGACAAGTCCTTTATGGAAAGATGTTTTTTAAAAAAGAATTTGATAAAGAGATGAAGACTTTATGGCTGCCAGATGTCTTTGGATATACCGCTTCCCTTCCACAGATTCTAAAGAAGTCGGGCTTAGATTATTTTATGACAATAAAATTGTCTTGGAATGAATATAATCAATTTCCTCACCATACTTTTATGTGGGAAGGAATAGATGGAAGTAAAGTACTGGTACATATGCCTCCCGAGGGAACTTATAATAGTTCTGCTTCCCCAAAGGCCATAAAAGAAGCAGAAAGAAATTTTAAAGACAAGGGAGTTTCCCAAGAGTGTTTAATGCTCTTTGGAATAGGAGATGGAGGTGGAGGTCCAGGAGAAGAACATCTCGAAAGACTAGAACGGGAAAAACACTTAAATGGTTTGGTACCCGTTAAGCAAGAGCCTTCACTGGAATTTTTTAAGAGAATTGAAAAAAACATGGCCAACTATAAAACCTGGAGCGGGGAATTATATTTAGAAAAACATCAGGGAACTTATACTACCCAGGCTAAAAATAAATGCTTCAACAGAAAAATGGAATTTGCCCTTAGAGAACTGGAATATGTGTCTGTATTAGCCCAAATAGAAGGGTTAAGATCATATCCCCAAGCAGAGATAGAGACTATCTGGAAGGAAGTACTATTATATCAATTTCATGATATCCTGCCAGGTTCATCTATAAAAAGGGTATATGATGAATCGTTGGAGAGGTATGAATATCTCTTGAAACATACCGAAAAATTAATAGAGGATACCTACAGAGCTTTACTGGAAGATTGCTATTGTACCAACCAAGTTACTCCAGATTTCTTACTAGCAAGTAAAATAACTCCAAAAACTAAAGCTGCTGGCATAATAAATTCCCTGTCATGGGATAGAGAAGAATGGCTAATGATTAATGGAGAGTGGGCTAAAGTGAAAGTGCCAGCTATGAATCACAGGGTCATTCAATCCAGTACATTGGAAAGCACTTCCTTTGGTGTTACCGCAGAGGATCACTGTATTGAAAACAATTTATTAAAAGTAAGTTTTAATGAAGATGGTTCGTTAAAATCGGTATTTGACAAAGAATTTCAAAGAGAAGCTTTAGATACAAATTTCAAGGCAAATGTACTTACCCCCTATGAAGAAACTTACGGAAACGCTTGGGACTTTTCCCCCACCTGCCATGATATCCCTCAGGATAAGTTTAAGCTTGAGTATTCTGAAAGTATGGTCCGTGGGCCTAAGGCTATTGTTAAACAGATTTATACCTATCATTTATCCACTATTGAGCAGGAAATTATACTAACTGAGGGGAGTAGAAGAATAGATTTTAAAACCAAGGTGGATTGGAAAGAGAGCAATAGGATGCTCAGAACCTCTTTTCCAGTGAATGTTTTTACCCATGAAGTAAGCTGCGATATCCAATTCGGCAGCATCAAACGCCCTACCCATGATAATACCAGTTGGGATATGGCAAAATATGAAATTTGTGCCCATAAATATGTAGATTTATCCCAGGCAGATTATGGGGTTGCACTATTAAATGATTGCAAATATGGGCATAGAGTTAAAGGAAATACCATAAATTTAAATCTTCTAAGAAGTACGGATACCCCAGGGGCTGAAGCAGATAAGGGAACCCATGAGTTTATTTACTCACTATATCCCCATGGTGGAGATTGCATAGAAGGTCAAGTTATTCAAGCCTCCTATGAACTAAATTTGCCCCTAAGGGTTGTTGAATTTACTGGAGAGTTTTACTTTGATAGGAAAAAAGAAGCCTTGGTAAGGGTGGATAATGAAAGCATAATGATTGAAACCATAAAAAAGGCAGAACATAGCGACGATATCATTATAAGGCTATATGAATGTAATGGAGGCACTGAAAGAGTAAAACTAAACTTTGATCATAGAGTCAAAGATGTACAGCTTGTCAATCTAATGGAAGAACCTACCGATAGGAGTTTATTCAGTAGAGGGAATAATGAATTAGAATTTAAACCCTTTGAAATCATTACATTAAAAATAAACTGTAGTTAATACAATAGATGTTAACCATCATTTCTCCAAATAGGATGGGATCATCTCAAAATGGTAAATTGGAGAGTAGGATGAGCATAGAAAAATTTACAGAGGATATTTAGGAAAAGAGAGGAGGCCCAATTGGGCTTCCTCTCTTTTTTAGGGTATAAGAATCACAATATATTCCATCCACCTAATAATAAGATCTTTTCCGTGTCATAATAAGAATATTCCAAATACAATGTACATTACTTCCACATTGTTGCGGAACACAATGTAATATTCATTATGTAAACGGTTTGCTATAATAACAATTAAGAAAAAGGAAGTGGTAATATGGATCAACTTAATCAAAGACAAATAGAATTACTTAGATTATTGATTAGCGATAATTCATATAAGCCCATAAAAAATTTTGCCCACACTTTAGGGGTATCCAATAAGACTATTTCATGGGATTTAGATGAGATTCAATCTTTTATTGAAAAAACTGGGTCTACCTTAGAAAGAAAATCCGGGAGCGGAGTAAAACTTCACTATGATGATGCCCAATTATTTCAACTGGTGGAGATCATCAATAGCCATGGAAATATAAATGAACAAATTTCAGTGGAGCAAAGAAGAGCTGAAATTGCCAGAAGCTTATTATTAAATTCCAAAGAATATACCACCATTCAAAAGCTTTCCAACCAGTACTATGTGAGCAGAACCTCTATACTCAATGACTTAAAATACATTGAGGACCAATTTAGAGAATTTAATATTAAAATTATCCGAACAAGGGATGGAACCCGTATTTCCGCAAAGGAAATGGATATTAGAAATGCGCTTGCCTATGTTATTCAAGAAAATATTCATTACAATTCAAATTATTTAATAGAATATCAGATTTTACGCCATAATGAAAATAATATTGAGGGATTGGACGAAGTGGATGAAATCAAGTTCTTTGAAAATCTACTCAATGGATTAGAAAGTGACATGAAAAGAATTATCTATGAGCCTTATTATACAAACTTATTGACCCATCTACTGATCATGACAAAAAGAATTCGAGAGGGCAATGATCTAGAAGAGATAAGAGGCAGTAACGATAGACTAACAGAGATAGATAGCAAAATATACAAAGGCGTATTTAAAATAGTAAATCAGATAGAAAATCACTATGATATCAAAATTGCAGATAATGAAGTGTTTTATATCTATCAATATTTGATTTCCAGTGGTTTAAGGAATAAGGATAATCAAATATCAAAACCCAGTGATGAACTGGAAGCCCTATCAAAGATGTTTACCCGTAAGCTTATCGCTGTCATTTCCGATATGAGTGAAAAAGATTTTAATTATGATAATAAACTATTTCAATCTCTATTGTTGCATATTAAACCAATGCTAAACAGGCTTGTAGCCGGGATTAAAATCAAAAATCCTTTATTGGATGAAATAACTACTGAGTTCAGTGAATTCTTTACCATCACGAGGATTGCCTGCATGATTGTATGCGATATGCTGGAGATAGAAAACATCAGCTTGGATGAAGTTGCCTATATTATGACCTATTTCCAATATGAAATAGAAAAGTCCAATTCAAATAAACAAGCCATCGTCATATGCCATAGTGGTTATGGAACTTCCCAGCTCCTAGCAACAAGACTTAGAAAATCCTTTGCCAATCTTAATATCAGTGATGTTATCGCATCTAGCAAATTGAATAGGGTTGATTTAGATGATATCGACCTGATTATTTCCACAGTTAAATTAAATATAGACAAGCCCTATGTTTTAGTATCAGCCTTTTTAGGGGAGGCGGATATTAAAAATATTCAACACCTAATAGACAATCAGTCCCTTGGGAAAATAAATAATAAGCAAAAGGAAATATTTGAGGATGTAGTTGTAAATAATACTTATAACTATAAGAAGGAGACAGATTTACCCAATATCCTCAAGAAAAACCAAGGGATTGAATTCAATAAAAATGAAATGGTATGTCTGAATGAAACAATCTGTATATATCCCTATAAAACAAATGAAAAGAGTACCCTTTTATTGACCAGTATAGACAAAGAGAACAAAGATATATATGTCATAAAATATGATAACCATCATTATTTGATCTCTACAGTAAAGAAAATAATCAGCAATCATAACAAACAAAAATCTCCATAAAGAATGGATGGAATACATTAGATAGGAGCGATGAACAAATGGACTTGAGAAATATTATCTTAGAAGAACGAATTAATCTCAATCTTAAAGCAAAAACAAAACAGGAAGCTATAGATGAATTAACAGACTTATTAGTAAAAACCGGATCGATAACCGATAAAGAAGGCTTTATAAAAGATGTATACGCCAGGGAAGAAATTGGAGAGACAGGTATGGGCGGTTATATTGCTATACCCCATGGCAAATCAAAACATGTGGCCAAAACGGCCCTTGCCATTGGCAGAACCTCTGAAGAAATCCAATGGGAAAGCTTAGATGGAAAAGGAGTAAAACTGATTATCCTATTTGCTGTACCCGAAGAAGATAAGACTAGTGTCCACATTAAATTGCTGGCACAGGTAGCGTCAACCTTAGGGGATGAAGAGAAATGTGAAAAATTATTATCAGTAGAATCTACAGAAGATATTCTAGAAATCATGACAAAACATGAATAGAAAGGAGGTGGAAAGATGAAAATTGTTGGAGTTGCCGCTTGTACATCGGGAATAGCTCATACTTATATCGCCAAAGAAAAACTCGTTAAGGCTGCAGAAAGTCTTGGACATGAAATAAAAATAGAAACCCAAGGAACCGTAGGGACAGAAGGTAAATTAGAGAAAAAAGATATCGACAATGCCGATGTAGTGATCATTGCTGCAGATATTAAGATATCTGGTAAAGAAAGATTTGAAGGGAAAAAGATGGTAGAAGTACCCACAAGTATTGTCATTAAATCACCTAAAGGATTAATGAAAAAGGTAGAAGATTTAGTAAAAGAATAGGGGGAATAAAGATGTTGAAAAAATTGCAATTAAAAAAACATGCATTAACAGCTATTTCCTATATGTTACCCTTAGTCGTGGCCTCAGGATTATTAATTGCTATAGGCAATCTAACCAATGGAAACGTCATAGGGGATTATACTCAAGCTTATTCTATTCCCGATGCCTTAGTTTCTTTGGGCGTATTGGGAATGGGTTTATTGGCCCCAGTCATTGCAGCGGGGATAGCATATTCCATCGCTGATCGTCCAGGAATTGCACCAGGTCTATTTATGGGACTTATTGCCAATTCTATAGGTGCAGGATTCCTTGGCGGTATGTTGGGGGGGTATATTATTGGTTATTTCATCAATTGGCTTAAGAAAAATTTAAAAGTACCTAAATGGGCAGAAGGTCTAATGCCAATGATGATCCTACCATTGATCTCTACACTAGTTATTGGATTATTGATGTATTTTGTCATTGGTGTTCCTATCGTTGCAGCTACAGATGCTTTAACCGCCTTCTTGGTGAATATGCAAGGCGCATCTAGATTTGTATTTGGTTCTATAATGGGAGCTATGGCCGCTTTTGACTTTGGAGGACCAGTGAATAAAACCGCATCTCTATTTGCAGATGGTTTATTATTAGAAGGAATACTAGAGCCAGAGGCGGTAAAGATCCTAGCATCTATGGTGCCACCCTTTGGGGTAACCTTATCCCTAGTGTTTTCTAGATTCCTTAGAAAGAAAATATACTCCAGTAGAGAGGTAGAAAACATCAAAGTTGCTTTCCCTATGGGGATTGCCATGATCACAGAAGGAGTTATTCCTATAGCCGCTGTGGATCCTATTAGAGTTATTGCCTCCTGTTCTATAGGGGCAGCTATTGGTGGAGGACTATCTATGATGTGGGGAGTAGGGTCACCTGTTCCATCAGGAGGAATGTTTATTGTACCTGCTATGACCAATCCTATTAAATTCCTTATAGCATTGGCTGTAGGTTCCCTAGTAACAGCAGTTCTCCTCTTGGTTCTCAAGAAAGAACCTAAGGAGCAAGAGATATTTTTAGAAGAGGAAGAAGAAGAGGAAGATATTGATTTATCTAATATTAGATTATCTTAACAGGAATATCAACTAGTTGTGCTCGTTAAAATCTCATAGCTAGCACAACTAGTTATACTTTAACTCGATATATAGATATACCGAATTATTCTAGGAGGGAAATTATCATGTACGTTTCCATGAAAGAAATGCTAGAAAAAGCCCATAGGGAAAACTATGGGGTTATGGCCATAAATTGTTTTAATCTGGAAACAGCTAGGACGGTTATTAATGCAGCAGAAGAACTCAAGGCCCCTATTATTGTCAATATCGTAGAAGAACATTTAGTCAAGCATGCTCCCAGCGATCTTATTGCTCCCATGGTAAAAACCTTGGCCAACAAGGCATCTGTTCCCGTAGCTTTAAACTTAGATCACGGGAAGGATCAACATTTAGTCTTTAAAGCTATTGAAGATGGATTTTCTTCCATTATGTACGATGGATCAGATTTTGATTTTGAAAAAAACATTGCAGAAACTAAAAAAGTGGTAAGCTATGCCCACCAAAGGGGGATATCGGTTGAAGCTGAGCTAGGTAGCCTAGGAGGAACCGAAGGTGAGAATTATACCGAAAATGCTATGAAGACAGATCCAGATGAAGCCAAAAGATTTGTGGAAAGCACTGGAATAGACGCTTTGGCTATATCCTATGGCAGTTCCCATGGAGACTATCCTGAGGGCATGGTACCAGAGTTTGATTTTGAAAGATTAAAGGAAATCAAGGAAAAAGTAGATATTCCCTTGGTTCTCCATGGAGGATCAGGATCCGGAGAGGAAAATATTTTAAAATCTGTACAACACGGCATCAATAAAATCAATGTAGGCTGTGATTTTATGAATGCCAATAGGGACAGTGCTCTTAAAATCCTCAAGGAAAATCCTGATATCAACTTCTTTTATTTAATGCATCAAGTGGAAAAAGATAGTGCCCAAGTGATTAAAGATTACATCGAATTATCCGGTTCCAAGGGTAAGGCCCTATAAAATACAAACTATAATTGGAGTGAACAATATGCTAATGAATATGAAAGAACTATTAAGTGTAGCTCAAGAAAATAAATTTGCAGTGCCAGCATTTAATATAGGAAGTGGGCAAATCTTAAAGGCTGTCATAGAAAGTGCCAATGAAAAACAATCCCCTGTAATTCTAGCCCTTCATCCAGACGAGCTATCTTTTTTGGAAGATAGTTTTGTAGCATCCTGTATTGAAGAGGCCAATAAATCCAATGTGCCCATGGTCATCCATTTGGATCATGGTTCTACTTTTGAGCAAGTACTAAGAGCTATTCGAGTCGGATTTACCTCGGTAATGATTGATGCATCTCATTTATCCTTTGAGGAAAATATAGAAATCTGCAAAAAAGTAGTAGAAATTTCTCATCCTCTAAATGTCTCTGTAGAAGGGGAATTAGGAACTATTGGAAATGCAGGAAATTCTGCTGAAGGTGGAGCAGATGAAATCATCTATACCGACCCAGCTAAGGCAAAGGAATTCGTAGAAAGAACAGGAATAGACACTTTAGCCGTTGCCATTGGAACCAAACATGGGATTTATCCTTCTGATATGAAACCAGAATTAAAACTAGATCTATTAGAGGAAATTAGAAAAGAAGTGGCAGCACCTTTAGTTCTACATGGAGGCTCCAGTAATCCTGATGATGAAATTGCTAAATCAGTAACTCTAGGAATTTCAAAAATAAATATCTCCAGTGATATTAAAGCCGCTTTTTATAAAAAAGCTAGAGAGATTTTTGACAGGGATAAAAATATCTTTGAACCCAATGCCATCTATCCTGAATGTATAGAAGCAACCAAAGAAGTGATTGAATTTAAAATGAATTTATTTAATTCAATAGATAAGGCAAAATTATACTGTAAATAATACATGGTATAAGAAAATAAACGAAGTAATCACCTCAGAATAAAAAAGGAGAATATTTATACAAAAGGGATGAAATGAAAAAGTTTCATCCCTTTATCTTTTGTAGCGCAATTGAAGGGGTTGTTCTTATCTAAATCAATAATGAGGTTATTCATGGGATGAGTGGATATTTATATACTGAGAAATGGTAATAGGCAAGATTATTGTTGATGAGAGAAGAATTTCATGGAAAATAATTATAATATTTGATAAAATAGGCATAAGGTAATCGGATAAAAGCAGGGTGTGGTCGCCACTTCTCTACTTAAGATGAAGGGAGGTGGTGCGATATGAGTACATATGAGGCAATATCTTTAATGATAACCTTTGGTGTATTTACAATATCGCTAATCTCCTATTTAGATAGGAATAAGGACCAAAAAAAGTAATCACCCTGCACGCCCATGCAGAGTGATTAATGAATAATTAACTCCAAAGTGGCAATCGCATTTTGCGAATCCGATTACCTTTTTTATTATTATACCATAGATAAGGAAAAATAAACAAAACTTTTAAAAAATTAAATCAGGGTAGCAATAGATAGACTTTAAGTCAGATAAGGATATCCTTATCTGACTTATTAAAAATAAGGACAATTGAGTCTTTTTTATAAAATGCTATCTATTTCTCTATTTTATCTCCTTCTTATTTTCATGAATAATAGATTGTAATAAATCCATCAAGTTTAATTTCTCATTTTCTTTTTGTAAAGTCTATGCTCCTATCAATTTTTCAGTAATTTTTTTACTATAATCTGTCATATCTACAATTATTTCTTGGGTTTGATCTTTCAACTTTCCAATGGGTCCTGTTAAACTTAAAACGCCAATTAAGTGGTTTTGGTTATCATAAATAGGAGAAGCAATGGAATAGATCCCTATTTCTATTTCTTCATTTTCTATGCTATAACCAGTTTCATAAATTTTCTTTGCTTCAAAAAGAATATCCTTTTTTTCTACAAGGGTTTTATCTGTAAACTTTACGAAAGACTCTTGTTTTAAATAATATTCTAATTCTTCTTCTTCCATATGAGCTAAAACTATTTTCCCAGAGGCAGTTGCATTCAGGGGAATAGGATATCCAGTGACAGAACTGATCGTATAATAAGAATTATTAGGTTTTATCATTTCTAAAAAAATTAAATTTTGGTCTCTATAAGAAAACAATCTACTGGAAGCCTTATATTTGAGGCTTAATTTTTTTATATAATAAGAGCCTATTTCTTTTAGTCGTATGGAGATTGAATCAGAAACCAATTGGTATTTGCCTAATAATTTTGGGCTTAATAAATATTTTCCATTGCTATTATTTTGGTCGATATATTCATTGATACTTAAGGTTTTGATAATTCCATGAACTGTGCTTTTATTTAGACCCAATTTTTCACTGATTTCACCCAATGTCAATTCTCTATGTAATTGATCAAAACATTCAAGAATATCTAAAGCTCTTTGTACCGATTGAATGACTCGGGGTCTAGTGTTTTTTTCATCCATTTAATTCTTCCCTTCTAATTAAGAGGTCTTAATTATTTATTAGAGTATACTATTTCCTCCTTTTATTCTAATGTAAGTATCCATAAATTACAAATTTATTTGATATTATCATAAACTTATTGGATAGGATTAAATCAATTCACATAATCAATGAGTATAAATTCCTATCTACAAATTCTTCCACATAGATTTTTCTTTGCCTTTTTCTCATATAAACTCTCTTCTTCTACTATTCATTTACATGATCCTATTTTTATTGTTTCCTTTATGGCGGCTCATCTACTTTATCAAAAAGACTTAATTTTATGCTGTGCACATAATTACTTGCAGATTGATATTTGCTACTAAATAAAAAAAATTTTTGATAATGACAAATAGTGTTTGACAATATTGAATGTACTCTTTATAATAAAAGTGAAAAGGTTTTAAAAATAATTTTGAGGAGGAGTATTTCAATGAAAGAAGAACAAATGGGATTTGCAACACGTGCTATTCAATCAGGTGAAGTGGTTGATCCTACGACTCGAGCTCTTAATACACCGATTTATCAAAGTGCCACCTTTGCCTTTGAGTCTGCCCAAGAGAAAGAAGCTGCTGTAGATGATGGAATGAACTGGGTCCCTGATACATATTTTTACAGTCGGACCGCCAATCCAACGACTGCTGCCTTAGAGAAAAAAGTGGCTGCATTGGAGGGTGCAGAGGATGCGACCATCACTGCCTGTGGAATGTCGGCGGTTAGTTCAGCATTATTGAGCATCCTAGATGCAGGAGATCATTGTATAGCCTCTATTGATCTTTTTACAGTAACGAAATCTCTTTTAGATGATGTATTTGCTAAAAAAGATATTGAAGTTACCCGGGTAGATACTAATGATTTATCCAATGTTGAAAAGCAGATTAAATCAAATACCAAAGTTATTTTTGTGGAATCTTTGTCTAATCCACATTTAAATGTTACTGATATACCAGGCCTTTCCAAGCTTGCCCATGATAATGGTTTGCTTCTTATCGTGGACAATACTTTCTTATCACCCTATCTTTTAAGACCCTTAGAATTAGGTGCGGATCTTGTAGTGCACTCTGCAACGAAATACATTTCAGGTCATGGGGATGCATTAGGGGGTGTAGTGGCTGGAAATAAAAAAATTGTAGATCAGGTACGTTATTATGGAGACAATCTAGGGACTGTAATTAGCCCATTTAATTCTTGGTTGCTCCTCCGGGGCCTACGTACACTGCATCTTCGAATGCAAGCCCATGCAAAGAATGCCCAAGCCATTGCAGAATTCCTTGAATCACGATCTGAAGTGGAGTCTGTAATCTATCCTGGACTTGAAAGCCATCCAGATTATGATAGGGCTCAAAATCTCTTACCTAATGGTAAAGGGGGAATGGTTTCCTTTTATCTAAAGGGAGGCGGGCCAGCAATGGAGGAGTTAGGCAAAAACCTTAAACTATTTTCCATCGCAGTGAGTCTTGGTGATGTTCGAAGCCTTTACTATCCAAATCCAAAGAAGAATAATTTAATTCGTCTTTCTGTTGGGTGTGAAGAGGTGGAGGATTTAATTGCTGACTTTAAGCAGGCTTTCGATAAATTAGATTAAGGACCGCCATATTACATTGGAATAAAATTTTCACGAGTGTTTAATTATTAGATTTATCACCATTGATATTTTCTAATCTAGAGTTTTTATAGAATTTCCATAATTTTAGGTATAGAAAAAGCCAGTGTCCTAGGGCTAAATAGAATTATCCAAACCATACCACCCAATGAAAGGACACTGGCCAGAAAATCAGATCTTTTTTACCCATTATCATTTAGCATCGCATGAAAATGGATGAACTCATAACTGAAAAGAATACCCTCTATATTTGTGATAAAAGGTACCTTGACGATAAGAACAATACAAAATGATTTAATTAAGGGGCAGAAATTTAAATAGGATTAAATTATTAAAAATGAATGGAACTATATATTTTTAAATTATATGAAAGCGATCAACCTAAATAAAATAACAATAATAGAAAATTGTTTAGCTATTATTTAAAGTTGGCATGTGAAATATGCAAAATATAAAAGCAAAGTGTGTTTTTATTTTAAAAGCTTAATTTAAAAATAGAAAGGGGGATGTTAGCGCTATTTGCTAACGAAAAACTATGGATATTTTATTGAATTTTTTTAATGCAATTAATGGGGTGTTCTGGGGCAACTTTATGGTTTTCATTTTACTCGGTACTGGAATCTTTTTCTCTTTTAGGCTGAGGTTTCCTCAAATTCGAAGACTGAAGGATGCATTTCTTATTACTTTTGGTGATTTTAAATTTGGGGAAAAGGCAAATAAGGAAGGAATGAGCTCTTGGCAGTCGCTCGTTACAGCTATAGCAGGACAAGTCGGCACAGGAAATATTGCAGGTCCTGCAACAGCTATTATGGCAGGAGGTCCGGGTGCAGTTTTCTGGATTTGGTTAAGTGCTTTCTTGGGGATGGGAACAATATTTTCAGAAGCTACTGCAGCACAAAAATACAAAACAACTTTATCAGACGGGACTGTAACAGGTGGTCCAGCATATTATATAAGAGCTGCATTTACCGGAAAATTTGGAAAAGTTTTAGCGGGAGCATTTTCTATATTTCTTATAATAGGTTTTGGAATGGCTGCCGCAATGGTTCAAGGGAATACCATTGCTGATGCAATAAACAATTCTTTCGGTATACCACCATTAATAACAGGCATTGTAGTGGCTATATTATTATTTGCTGTAGTTCAAGGGGGAATAACAAGAATTGCATCAACAATCACTAAGATCGTTCCTATTATGGCAATATTTTATACTGTGTGTGGACTTTGTATATTAGCAATTAATTTTTCTAGTATACCGGAAGCCTTTGCAATGATTTTTAAAGCTGCTTTTTCACCAAGGGCAATAGGAGGAGGTTTTACAGGTATTGCTGTTAGGCAAGCAATGCAATATGGAATAGCAAGGGGATTGTTTTCCAATGAATCTGGTATGGGTTCCACTCCACATGCTCATGCGGTAGCAAAGGTTAAACATCCTTGTGATCAAGGACTTGCTGCTATGATGTCAGTAGTAATAGATTCATTCATAATCTTAACAATATCTTGTGTATTAATATTAGCTACAGGTTCTTATCAAAGTGGGGCAGAAGGTATAGGTGTCATTCAAGGAGCCTACCAAAGCGTATTTGGACATATGGGTTCTATATTGATTACCATCACCATATTCTTCTTTTGCTTTTCAACAATTATTGCTGCTTATTTCTATGGTGGACAAAACTTCAAGAAGCTTTTTGGTGTCAGATCAGTTCCCGCATATATCGTGTTAATACTTTTCTTTGTTTTATTTGGCTCAATAGCAACAGTAAGCTTAGTTTGGGCAATATGTGATACTTTTAATGGACTAATGGTATTTGCAAATCTCATTGGATTATACGGAATTAACGGCGTTATTGTTAAGCTTTGGAAGGAATATGAAGAAGGTGGAACAGATTTAGATACAACTCTAAATACAATTAAGAAAAAGAGGGCAGCAAAAAAAAGTGGTGCAGTATAAATATTAATAAGGATATAAATTCGGACTTTTCAAGAACCTTTTACACTTCCCATGAAGTCATATCCATTTCATCAAAAAGCTGAATGCCAAATATCTTAATTGGTTATTCAGCTTTTTTTATGAAATAGGAAAGCTGGTCTTGTTCCTCTAAAACTAAATCTTTTTATTTCATAAGTGCGGCGATAGCCGCTTTTTTGTAGCCTTAAATAATAAATAGGTTTCCTTTATAAAGGAAGTTTGCACATAATCTACTTATCGTTACAGAACTGACATGTAATAGAATTTCATATAGAAGCGTAATATAATCAGGATTAAAAGGGGCCTATAAAATTATGAATAAGAGACAAATAGATCTGTTAAAAGAATTGATAATTGAAGATGGCTATCAGGCGATTAGACATTTCTCACATATTTTAAATGTCTCAGGCAAAACCATTTCAAAGGACCTAGATGAAATAGAAAAATTTATACATTCTAGTGGATGCAAAATCGATAGAAAACAAGGGATAGGAGTAAAACTGAATTATACATCATCACAATTAGAGTATTTAAACAGCCTATTGAACAGTATTAAAGTATCTGATAGCGATCATGATTTAGAACAGAGAAGAATTGAGATTTTATTAAATCTTCTCATTTATACAAATCAATACACCAATATACAAAAGCTTTCGGATAAATACATGGTAAGTAGGACATCCATTGTTAATGACTTAAATGAAATTCAACATCAACTAGATAAATATCATTTAAAAGTCTCCAAAACATTAAAAGGAACAAAAATTATAGGCAGTGAAATCAATATTAGGAAAGCTTTGGTCTCTATACTTCAAGAGTATGTGGAAATTAACCCCAAGTATATTACAAAATATCAGGATATGAGACATAAAGAATTAAGGATAGGTGAAATGAAAGTGATGTTAAAGGAGCGGTCTATCTCCTTTTTCGAAAATCTTTTAAATGAATTAGAAAAAAAGCTGAAGATAGTTATCTATGAACCCTATTATATGAATCTGCTTACCCATCTAATTATTATGACAGGTCGAATTATAAACGGGAATTATATCAATGAGAATTCGGCACTCAGTGAAACTGTAATAATAGAGGATCATGAACTGTATAACAGTGCTATTTACATAATAAAAGAAATAGAAAAACAATTTGATATTCAAACAAATAAAGAAGAGTCAATCTATATCTATAAATACTTGATATCAGTAAGATTAGGTTATGAAGGACACGCCAAAGAAGATAATAATAAATCCAATTTTGTACATGCTAGTTTTACAAATTCTTTAATCAATATTGTGTCCCAAATGTTAGGTATAAGTTATCATCTTAAAATTAGTTTATATGATCGGTTGATACTGCATATCAAACCGATGTTAAACAGATTGAAATACCATATTCATATTAAGAATCCTTTGTTAAAGGATTTTTTACTAGAATTTGAAGAACAATTTTATATTACAAAAATTGCCTGCTATTTGGTTTGCCGTAAGTTCGACATGAAGATGATAAAAGATGATGAGGTTGCTTACATTTTATCTTATTTTATATCTGAAAATGAAAGAAATCTTGAAACGATGAAAATAAAAACATTGGTTGTTTGTCATAGTGGCTATGGAACAAGTCAATTATTAACGACTAGATTAAAAAATACCTTTCCCAATATTGATGTTGTAAATGTAATTCCATCTTATTCGGTCAGTAATATAGATTTAAATGCAATCGATTTAATTATCTCCACCGTTAATTTAGATATAGAAAACCCCTATTTGATGACTTCTGTATTTCTTAATCATATTGATAAAGAAAATATTAAAAATTGTATAGAATTAATCCAGAATAATAAGAAAACCCCTCATTTTTGTAAGGAAGGGCAATTAGTATCAATAGAAACAGCTGAAATGCACAAAGATGTGGAGGAAATTCAAAAATTATTTGATAAAAAAGAGTTAATCTATTTAAAGGAACAGATCTATGTCTATGTGAAATCAGATTTAAAGGATTTAGTTAAAAGATATACCCTTATGCAGGATAAATTGGAAACCTATATCTTTGTTATATATTATTCAAATTATCAATATTTATCATCTGCTTTAAGGAAGATAATAGAGTAAAAAAGTCAAAGGTTCAAAATAGGAGAAAATATGACGATTTCTAAGGTTATTAGTGAAGATTGTATCATCTTAAATTTAAAAGTCCATTCCAAAGAAGAGGTTATTAAAAAACTATCAGAGCGTTTAATAAAAAAGGGCGCTGTAGTAGATAAGGACAGATTTATTCAAGATATCTATAAGAGAGAAAATATGGGACCTACTTTCGCGGGAGATTATCTAGCAATGCCCCATGGCCATTCCCATTGCGTAGTTAATCCAGCAATTGCCATTGCTAGAACAACAGATGAAATATCCTGGGACAATAATAAAAACTTAGTAAGATTAATTATACTCTTGGCTATTCCAAAAGATTTAAAAAGAGAAATAGATATAGAGATATTGAAAAATGTAACGGCTTCATTAGGGAATATAAGATTAATAAAAGATTTATTACATGCAAGTACCAAGGAAGAAATTCTGAAACATATTTATAGCACAGCGAAATGAAAGAGATCTTATACTATGGTCATACAATTTGTCTACATAGGAGGGTAAGGATGGGGTATAAAAAGATATTTTTAGTTCGCCATGGACAAACAACGATGAATGTTAAAGGCATTTATCAAGGAAGAGTTAATTCAGATTTAACTTCCCTGGGCATACAACAAACGAAAGGCGTTGGAAAGTATATCCACTCAAAGGAAATTGTTTTTAAGGATATCTATTGTTCAACCTCTCCAAGAGCTATAGACACTTGTAAATTAATCATAGAGACCATGGGAAAGAATGCTGTTAAAACAGTTAAATACGATAATCGATTAGTAGAAATGGATTTTGGAATATTTGAGGGACAATCAATAGAATTGTGTAAAACAAACTATCCACATACTTATTATGATCTTTATCATCATCCACAAGATTATGCTCCTCTTGGTGATGGTGAAACAGTACAACAAGTCATTGATAGGGTTTCCCACTTTTTATCTGATTTGAAGAATGATGAACATAAGGATGCCGAGAATGTTTTGGTAGTGACCCATGGGGTTATTATTAGAGCCATCTTCTATTGTTTGTTGCACAGAAAAATAGAAGATTTTTGGATAGATGAGGATATCCCTTCTTCTTCACTAACCATATTAAGCAAAGATGACAATAGAGCCTATAGAATAGATGAGTTATTTATTACTTGCCATTAATTTGTTTGTGAGAAAAAATAAGTGATTCATCCCATGGACAAATTTTATTGGAATGAGTTGAACAACCCAGATATAAAAGGAGATGTGAAGATGATGAGAACTGATTTTTTTTCAAGAGAGCTTACCTTTGGTGACTTTGAAGCCATAGATAGTTTAGATTTAATTAGAAAGGCCTATCCAATCCTATTAGAAAAGAGCAAAGTAAAACCATCTTTCTTAGACGCCATTTTAGCTAGGGAAATAGAATATCCTACGGGTTTACCCACTGTTCCATTTGGAGTTGCTATTCCCCATGGGAATACAGAACATGTGATTGAGCCATGTATGATGTTAATTCGGCCCAGACATCCTGTGAAATTTCATGAAATGGGCAATGATGCCAATGTGATCTATGCACATTTCATTGTTTTGATGTGTTTAAAAGAAGAAAAATCACAAATAGGGACCTTATCAAGATTGATGGAGTTATTTATGAATTCAGAATTTATGAATGCTCTACTGGGATGTAAGGATGCTGCAGAAATATTTGAATTATTTTATTCTTCATTTTAATTTGTCAATGGATATTTGGGTGTAGAATTGAAATTTTTGGTTTATCCGCTTTTGTCCTAGGGGGAAAAGTATTTATTAAATAGTAAAGCTAGGGGAAAGTGTTGGATAAATTTAAAAATAAAATAGGCAGTTAGGAGGTGAAGCCCATGAAAAAAGTTATTGTGGCATGTGGATCAGGCGTAGCTACATCCCAAACAGTTGCTTCCAAAGTAAAAAGAATGTTGGAGGAGAAAAAAATTAGAGCCCAGGTAGAAGCAGTAGATATTAAATCCATTGGTCAACATTTAAAACGATGTGATGCATACATTAGCATAACGGGTCCTAAAAATATCAATACAGATGTACCCATTTTTAATGGAATTGCGTTTTTGACGGGAGCAGGTATGGATAAGGAATTTGAAAGGTTGGTAGAAGTTCTTAAAAAATAATGATAAGCACAAAGAAAGGGGTGAATATTGTGCAAATAATTCAAACATTATTTGACACGATATTAGGGTTAGGTTCACACATTTTTTTGCCTATAGTTATCATCATTCTTGGTTTAATCGTTAAACTGAAGCTCAAAGATGCAATTTCTGCAGGGTTAACCTTAGGGATTGCATTCATAGGAATGAATACCATTATGAATTTCATGTTTGGTTTTATTTCACCAGCAGCCGAAGCCATAGTTGAAAACACAGGTCTACAGCTGACATCCATAGATGTAGGCTGGTCTCCAGTTTCATCCATTGCATGGGCGTGGCCATATGCTATACTGCTTTTCCCTATTCAAATTATTATTAATATTGTTATGTTAGCAATAGGGAAGACCAATACACTAAATGTTGATATGTGGAATGTTTGGAATAAGGTATTAACAGCTGTTTTCGTGTACTACGTAAGTAATAATATTGTTTTTGCTCTATTTATTGGTGCTGTGCAAGTAGTCCTTGAATTGATTATGGCAGATGTAACACAACCCCAAACCTATCGTTTATCAAATATTCCTGGTGTTGCATTTCCCCACAGTATGGCATTGATAAATGTTTTTTTAAATCCCTTTGACCAAATATTAAGAAAAATTCCTTTCTTAAATAAAGAATTAGATGTGGAAGTTTTAAAGGACAAAATTGGAATTTTTGCAGAAAATCATGTTATGGGCTTTGTGGTAGGAATAGTATTAGGTTTGGCTTCAGGATATGATTGGAAAGGTTCACTAAATTTAGCTGTATATTTGGCGACGGCATTGGTTTTATTCCCTATGGTGGCTAAATTATTTATGCAAGCTTTAGCACCTATATCAGATGCTGCATCTGAATTTATGAAAAAAAGATTTCCAGGACGGGACTTTTATATTGGCTTAGATTGGCCCTTTTTAGCGGGCTCATCAGAAATCTGGGTAACCTTAATTATTTTAGTTCCTATTATTTTGATTATTTCCGCAATATTGCCAGGAAATACTATTCTACCTGCAGGTGGACTGATTAATGTATGTGTGGGGGCACCTCTATACATTTTAACTGGCGGACATATTCTGCGCATGATCATTATTGGTGCTATTTCAACACCTATATTTTTATATGCAGGAACTTACTTTGCATCTACCATTACCAATCTAGCATTGGAAACAGGCTCTTATCAACTGGGAGCAGGCCAGACGATCTCATGGGCAACTATGGAGTCACCAGGCTGGCGGATGGTTGTTGCACAATTTGCGGAGATATTCAATGGTAAATTTATTGGTATTTTATTGATGGCAGTTTACATCGCTTTATATGTATATTTTGTCATGACCTTTAAAAAACGGAATATACAATTTGAACAAGAAGATGCATTAAGTGAACAGTAATACAATCTCAAAACAAAGAATGGAGGGTACTTAAGTGATATATACAGTTACTCTCAACACAGCAATAGATCGTTTAATCCAAATCTATGGAAAACTCCAAAGAAAGCACAATAACAAGACAAAGCTTACCACCTATGACATAGGAGGGAAGGCCACTCATGTCTCAGTAGCTCTGTCCATGCTGGGGATTGATAGCATTGCCACAGGTTTTATTGGGGGGAAAGCTGGCAGAATGATGGCAGAGATGATGGAAGAAAAAGGTGTGCAATGTGAGTTTATTCATCAAGCAGGATCAGAAACACGGGAATCCATTATTTTAATTGATGAGACCAATCAAGGGAGTTTTATGATCACACAACCTGGTTTTACTATTTTAGAAGATTCCCTAAAGAGGTTAAAAACCTATTTGGATAGTCAATTAAAAGATGAAGACATTGTTGTTTTCGCGGGTTCCCCTCCTTCTGGTTTTCATTTATCTGACTATGTAGATTTGCTTTCTATTGTAAAAAGTAAAGGGGCTAAATTAGTAGTAGATTCCTCTGGTGAATATCTGAGAGAAGCAATTCATGTTAAACCCTATTTAATAAAGCCCAATGAATTTGAATTTCAAGAGTATGTGAACAAAAAACTAACCTCCATTAATGATTTTAAGGAAGCACTTATGGAAGTCAAAGGGAAATGTGACTATTGGGTTGTTTCCCTTGGGAAAAGGGGAAGTATTTCAATAGATGCTGAAGGAAATTGTATATATGCTGCTGCTCCAAAAGTTCAAGAGGTTAATGAAACTGGTGCAGGTGACTTTTTCGTCGGGGGTTTAGTTGCAAAGATATATGAAAAGGCATCAATTGAAGAAATGCTAAGATTTGCAAGTGCGGTAGGGACTTCTAAAGCAAAACAGTGCGATACTTCTTCTATTGATGTGGGGGACTTAGACAGGTTACAGTCTTTAGTAAAAATAGAGAGGATTGATTAATATGTTATATGAACTAGAAAGACGAGAAATGTGCAGAATCGTAAAATCTATGTTTGATCGATGGACAACTAATGTAGCAGGGGGAAATCTATCCGCTAAAGTAGATGAAGGGATTTTCATCATGACGCCTACTCTGATGTCCGAAGAGCAATTATGGAATCCAAATCCAGAAGGCATATTGGTGGTAGATAAAGATTTAAATATTATTGAAGGGGTTGGTAAACTAACCAGAGAAATCAATATGCACATGGCCATTTATCATACCGATAAAAGAGTGAATGCAGTAATCCATGCCCACCCAAAGGAAATGATGGCATTTGCCACAATGGGCATTGATATGCCCCTAGTATGTGAAAATGTTGGTAAACTAGGTGAAGCTTTCCCATGCTTACCCTATGCACCAGCAGTATCAGAAGAGTTAGCTAATGCAGTTACTACATTTATTAAAGAAGAAATCCTTCCTACTGGCGTACAACCGCCCTATGGTGCTTTGTTAAGGGGACATGGAGTTATTTTAGCAGGGGACGGTCTAGCAAGTACCAACAATATTCTTGAAAGGCTTGAAATCAACGCATATACCTATGTGCAGTCCATAGCTTTACAATCTGCTGGTTTTAAGTATGACCATAAATAGTAGGATGAATCAATCCAGAGATAAAGGGAAAAAGATGTCTAAATGGCTGTTTTATGCCTTGGTTATTTTTACGGTGGTATTGTTGATTTTTGCTATAATAAGCAAGCAGTTTATACTAGGCCTTCTAGCTTTACTCTTTGCTCTATTTTTAAAGCCCTATTCTAGAAATATTTCTTTACCAGATGCATATCTGCGGCAAATTGGCATGGAGGGAAAGGATATCTCCCTAGAAGAGTTAACCGATGGAGTAAAGACCAAAAGGAAAAAATATAAAAATACAAAAGCATAATTAAGGAGGTGTCCCAGATTGATTTCTGGGGCACCTCCTTATAAATTAGATTGTGGTTCTCATTTTTATTTACTTTTGGGTTAAGCCCCTTCCATCATGTCCCGTCTCTTATATCCCAAATAGCCAATGATCATCAAAGCGATGCTAATTGCAGTTATGGTAATGAAGATAGAAGCATCAAAGTCCTCCATGGGCATTCGTGGTATCCAGCTTTTTATAGCTGTTTTTAAAAACCAATCCGGCAAATCCAAGATACCTGAAAAGTAATTTAATATAAAGGAATATCCAAGATATACATAGATAAGTTTACCCAGTCTTGGTGCCCACCCTAGTGTTAAAGCTGCCAGCGCTGTAAAGAATAATACTGCGGGCAAGAAATTAAATCCTGCAGCTAAAAAATCAATCATTTCCATTGTTGCACTATCCGACATTACAGAGATTGCTGTCCCTCCAAGTCCACCTGCAACGAATAAAGTTCCTAGTAAACCAGCAAAAATGGCTAACCCAATACTGGTCCAATAAAATTGACCACGGGTCACTTTTGTAGCATGAAGTTGACTTAAATATAAACGGCTTTCTACAGCAAAAAGTTTATTGACGATAACAATGGGCAAAATAGAAACCAAGCCCATCATAACCATCATAATGGTACCCGTAAAGGATTCTTCAATGGAAACCCCTGATTGAGTAAACATTTGCTGTACGATATCGCTACTTTCAATGAAAGATTGCATATCTCCATAAATGGATCCATAGGCAGCACCCAAAATGACAAAAGCAATTAACCAAGCAATCATTACTCCTTTATTAATCTTGATAAATAAACCCGGGACAGATAATAATGATTTTTTTGCATTTGCTCTTCCTTCTCTTTCAGGTAGATACCCTGCTCCCATATCCCGAGCTCCTTCAAGAGCAAAGGCGATAACCACCAGGATAAGACAGAAAATAAAGCCATAGCCAAGGGGCAGCCAGTGGTTTTCAGTAAAGGGATAGGTTAAATAAGTCCAGCCCATTGGATTGATCATGGATAAATCAATATTGGAGATATCGGTGCCTGCACGAAGGATATAGAGAAGTCCCACAATTCCAAGGGATGACCCTGTTGCACCAGAGGATGATGGCATTATTTGTGCCATCACAAGTGCAATGGCTGCACCCATTATGCCAGCCATTCCAATAGATGTTCCGAATAAAAAAGATCCTTTTGCAGAGATGGTATCGGCACCAAAGATGGTCATTACACCACCAATAAATAGTGCAAGTAATACATTTATGAAAATTGTTTCTATCATTGAAGCCAGAGAATTTGCCTGACGTCCTATTTGAAATGAACGTATAAGTTCCAAAAGTCCTAAGTCTTCTTCTTTACGGGTGTGCCCCACTATGTGCAAAACAGACATGATCATGGCAAACAAACCGCAGAATAATAACATTGTATGGGTATACATTGCCCCTAATGTATAATGGGTTGCTATTTTAATTGGAGTAGGTCCAACCATCGATGTCATGGCAGGATTTTGCATGGTTTCATACATTCCAATTAAGCCTTGCCCCTTGGCTATTTCTTCAAAAGCAGGAACGAAACCTGCCGAAAATAGACCGAGTCCTATAATCCAAAATATTATTTTTTTCCAATCGCGCTTTAGATACTGTAAAAACAATATATCCCAACGCATAAATTTCTCTTTCATCACATTCTCACCTCCCAATCAAATGATTATTCTTCATAGTGACGCATAAACAAGTCTTCAAGAGTTGGAGGCACAGCCTCAAACTTTTTAACCCCCAACTTGGTTGCTTCCTTTAGAATATCATTGATGTATTGATTATCTGCTGAGAACGTAGCTTGATTATCCTTTTGTGTGAAGTCGTGTATGCCATGGATAGAAGCCATTTTTGTCACATCATCTTCTGTTAATAATGTTATTGTAGAACGGGTTAAATGACGCAATTCATCTAGAGTACCTGTTTCTACTATTTCACCTTGACGAATGATAACCACCTTATCTGCTAAACGTTCTACTTCACTTAAAATATGAGAAGATAGGAGAATGGCCTTACCCTCCTTTTTGATTTTTGCTACTTCTTCCTGAAAGACAGATTCCATCAATGGATCAAGACCGGAAGTGGGTTCATCAAATATATATAAATCTGGATTAACAGATAGTGCTGCAATTAAACCAACTTTTTGCCTATTTCCTTTGGAATAACTTTTGGCTTTTTTCTTAGGATCCAATTCAAAACGTTCAATGAGATAATCCCGTTTTTTCTTATCTCCTCCACCATGAAGTTTAATAAATAGATCGATAATTTCTCCTCCTGTTAGATTTCCCCAAAGGGCTACATCACCTGGAACATAGGAAATACGCTTATGAATTTCTAAGCTGTCTTTCCAAACATCCTTTCCAAAGATTTGTGCTTCTCCCCCATTACGTTTAAGAATCCCCAATAGAATACGAATGGTTGTAGATTTACCTGCTCCATTTGGACCGATAAAGCCAACAACTTGTTCCTTATCTACGGTAAAGGTTACATCCCTTAGGGCTTGAAACTTACCAAATTTCTTTTGAACTCCTTGTAATTTCACAATTTCTGCCATAACCTTGACACTCCTTCACTAAAAAATTTTGATAGCGTGTTATAACCTGATTTCCAGTTTAAGTAAAAATGTTAGAGGACGTATTAAACTATTCATGTATATTTGGTACATATTAATTTGTTTTAAGGCATGTTTTAAACTAAAATAAACTTATTAGTTCAATATTAACACTTTTCAAAAATATAATCAATAATAAATACTAAACCAGCTTTGATAGTTCATAAGTATTCGTATATAATAGAATTAGGAATAAAATTAGTGAAAATAATATTTTTTAAGTGAATGATCTATAGAAAGTAGGTAATAAAGTTGAATGGTTTTGAAAGAAGAACCGAAGAAAAGAAAAAGAAGGTTTTAGAATCAACTTTTGAATTAATGAATAGTAGTGACGATGGAAATATCACAATGGAGGAAATAGCTAAGCATGCTAATGTGGGGAAAACTACAATTTTTAAATATTTTGATAGTAAGGACAATCTAATCCATGAAGTTTATAAGTCTTTTTTAGACCAATTGATAGAAGAAGCAGAGGAGGTTCTGGATGAGAATAAATCTTTTGAAGAGACATTAATTGCCCTAACACAGAATAAAATTAGATTTCTAAATAGAATCAATAAAAGATTTTACACAAGAATGATGAAATATATCACAGAGAAAAATGAAAATGGATTGTCTCTAATAATCCAAAGATACACCCGAGATAGTTATAGTACGATGCTGGATTTATTTCATCGAGGACGAAAGGAAGGAAAAGTGGATTTAAAATACTCTGATGAATTTTTACTCCTTTATTTTCGGACTATTGTAGAAGGGTTATCCAATCCACAAATATATGAGCAAGCCACACCTTATATAGAAGAGTGGACAGAAATGCTTCTTAAAGGAATTGCACCAAGGAAAAGGGATTGAGAGAGGAAAAAATCATAGGATAATCCTAGGAGAAATAAGCGAATTCCAAAAAAATGAAAAGATATACTATAAATAGATAGAGAATGATGAAAGGGTGAGGAAGATATACTTGCCAGAAGAAAATAAGAAGAAAATCATAGGTTTTTTAAAAAAAGAATTTAACCCCAAGTTTATTTATCTTTTTGGATCTTTTGCCAAAGGAGAAGGACATGAAGATAGTGATATAGACTTGGCTATTTATACAGATAATATTATTGATCCCTATACGCTGCTTATGGCTGCAGGTAATCTTTCTTTTGAGGTGAAAAGGGATATTCAGAGTGTTCATTTAAAAGATTATACTAAACAAGATTCTATCGTATTGAATATTCAAAGAGCTTTTGAAGCATTAAATCATCACAATATAATTGACGATAAAATGTTAAAAAAATTAAAGGCAATGATTGGTTTCAGAAACATAGCTGTTCATAATTATCAAAATAGTGATGTAGAAATCTTACAAAAAGTTATCGAAAATCATTTAGGGGATTTTGAGGAATTTATATATTCTGTTAATAAAATTCAATAAGATGAGAGAATAAGTAAATTATTCACATCTGACTCCGTTTGCCCTATGGCTGCTAAGTAAGGGACAAAAAACATAAAAATAGAAAAGAATAGTATAGATCAAGAGACTGAGCACGAAATTATTCGTGCCCAGTCTCTTTTTATATCCTTGATAAGGCCTGTTTAATTAAATATATTTTACCGATATAACGGTAAGTTTAAAATAAATTAAACCCTTTCACGATGCTATAATAACTTTAAAGGATTAGGAAAATTCTGTTTTGAAATACAAGATCATTATTATAAATTTTAAAAAGAGTACTTAAAAACGGTCAAAGGGGAATGCAATTGGAAATCTTTAAAAGAAACTACCTATTTTTAGATGTAGATGTAAAAAGGAAAGAAGAGGCTATGAATTTTATTGCCAGTAAGGCTGATGAGTTGGGAATATCTAAAGACAAACAGCAAACAGAAGAAGATTTATGGAATAGAGAAAAAGAATTTAACACAGCAATTGATGAGACAATAGCCATACCCCATACAAAATCAGAGACAATTAATTTTCCAGCGGTATTGATTATAAAGCTAAAAAATAGCATTGATTGGGGTGGAGAGAACATTAAACTAATTATATCTTTTTTAACCCCCAAGGAAAATAAAGAAAATATTCATTTAACTATGTTGTCAAAGATCTCTAGGAAGTTGATTGATGAGGAGTTTAAATTAACGCTAAACCAATCAAATGATGCGAACGTAGTATATAAATTAATACAAAATGCTTTAAATTCTTAAAAGGAGGAGAAGGGATATGGCAAAAAAAATTGTAGGGGTATGTGCTTGCACAATGGGATTGGCACATACATTTATGGCGGCAGAAGCCTTGGAGAAAACAGCAAAAGAGCGAGGATATGATATAAAGGTTGAAACTCAAGGCTCAGATGGTATTCAAAATAGACTTGAAGCTACAGATATTGCAGAGGCGGATATCATTATTCATGCAATAGCCATTACGCCTGATGGCATGGAAAGGTTTGAAGGATATGAAATATATGAAGTAGGATTGCAAGAATTGATTAAAAACCCAGGGGGAATCTTAGAAGAAATTGAAGAAGATTTAGGATTTTAAGAAGAAGTTTTAAGATATCCAAATAGCTATTAGCTTTTTATAAAAATCATAAATTTACCGTTGTGCTGGCTGAATACTAACCAACGAGTACAACAAATTAAGTTCATTTTCATTTGAATAAGAAAAGGGGGAGTTTTACATGGCAATTACCAAAAGAACGGTAGGTTCATCCGGTGATAAACCTACGGGACGGGCAAAAGGAGGAGGAAATGGAAAAAGAACGGTTTGGACAGAAATAAGCAGACACATAATGACAGGAATATCCTACATGATACCCATATTAATTATGGGAGGACTTATTGGGGCATTTTCACAAATTATACCCTATGTTATTTTAGGAATTGATCCTTCCTTATCTATTGTGGATGCATTAAACTCAGGTCAGTTTGTAGGCACCAGTGAAACATTATTAAAATTAGCAAATACAATGTCAAGCTTTGGATTTACCTTATTCGGATTTGCAGTCCCTATGTTCTCAGCATTTACTGCCAATTCAATAGGTGGAAAAACTGCCCTTCTGGCAGGATTTATCGGTGGGTATGTAGCTAACAATCCGGTTGCAAGAATGGGATTGGTGGATGGAACATGGGAAGCCGTACCACCAATTGCTTCAGGATTTCTAGGCGGAGTAATCATAGCTTTTACTGTTGGATATTTTGTCAAATGGCTAAACGCAAAAATAAAAGTATCCCATAATTGGTTGGCCTTTAAAACAACCTTCTTAGTTCCTCTGTTAACGGCATTATTTACATTAATAGCAATGGTATATATCATTACTCCGCTAGGTGGAGCTTTAAACAATGGAATAAGAAGCATATTGCTTTCGGCAGGAACAGCGGGGGAAATGATCTATGCAACCATCCTTTCGGCTGCAACGGCTTTTGACCTAGGAGGCCCTGTAAACAAGGCGGCTGGATTTGTTGCTACTGCATTTACCGTGGAAAAGACCCTACCTATTACTGCAAGGGTTCTAGCCATAGTTACGCCATCCATAGGACTTGGATTAAGTACCCTCATTGATAAAAAGTTAGTAGGCAGAAGAGTATACGATAAGCAATTTTATCAAGCAGGAAAGACATCCATATTCTTAGCCTTTATGGGGATTTCAGAAGGGGCTATTCCCTTTGCATTGGAAAGACCTGGATTTACAATTCCGTTATATGTGGTTTGCTCTGTCATAGGGTCAATAACGGCAATTGCACTGGGAGCCGTCCAATGGTTCCCAGAATCCGCTATATGGGCATGGCCACTAATCGATGGAATCATTCCCTATATTATAGGATTGGTTGTAGGGGCTACCTTAATTGCTGTAATAAATGTATTGTATAGAAATAATTTAATTAAGAAGGGGAAATTAGAAGTTTTTGAATAAAACAGATCATCTCTAAAAACAAAAAAATCCAATGAAGTAAGGGATCCTTAAGGGCTCCCTTATCTTTATAATAAGGAGGCAAAATGAAAAAGTTGAAGGTAGGCATAATTCCTCATACCCATTGGGATAGAGAATGGTATTTTACATCTTCCAAATCAATGATTTACTCTCTCCATGATTTTGATGAAATTATTGATCATTTAGAACAAGATCAGGAATTTAAATGTTTTATCCTTGATGGGCAAACCTCAATAATAGAAGACTATATTTCTATGAGACCTAGTATGGAGGAAAGAATAAAAAAGCTTATTAGAGAAAATAGGATAGCTACGGGCCCATGGTACACCCAACCAGATACTTTGGTGGTATCGGGAGAATCTCTAGTTAGAAATTTGCTTTATGGTACACGCAAGGCTAAAGAACTTGGAAAGTGCATGGAAATTGGATATCTTCCAGATTCCTTTGGAATGAGTGAGCAGATGCCACAAATCTATAGAGGATTTGGACTGAAGTATGCAGCATTTAGGAGAGGCATTGCTGATGGATTAGTTAAAAAAGGAGAATTTTATTGGAGCTCACCAAATGGAGATGAAGTCTTTGTCCATAATATTTATGCCTATGGTAGCTTTGGCTACCCACCAGAGAAACCAGAGGATCTAAAAAAGTACCTTATGGAAAGCATAGAAAATTTGAAAGAGAAGTATGCAGCAGGATTCATATTATTATTCAATGGAGAGGATCAAAAACCCATTAGAAAAAATTTGCCCAAACTGATTAAGACCGCTAGGGAGGTATTGCCAAACATTGATGTTGAAATGATGTCCTTGGAGGAAGCAATGGCCGAGATTGAGAAATCCGGTATAGATTTTGAAAGATATCAAGGGGAGTTTACCTTTGGACAATATTCCAGAACCCATAAAAGCATTTTCTCCACCCGGGCAGATTTAAAAATCATGAATAATAGGATAGAAAATTATCTTCAAAATATAGCTGAACCCGTGTCATCTTTGGCTTATATGCTGGGATGTAAATATGAGGAAAGGGTTTTTGAAAAGATTTGGAAACTGATGCTTGATAATTCTGCCCATGATAGCATTGGTATGTGCAATTCAGATGACACCAATAGAGATGTCCAGCACAGATTTATTGAAGCAAACCATCTTTCTAGGGCATTAACAGAATTAAAGCTTAGGGAAATCAGTACAAAAATCCCAGTGAAGGATCACTTCCAATTTCAGGTATATAACCTTCTTCCCTATGAAAGAGGAGGACTTTTAGAAACCCAATTATTTTTACCCTTTCGTGAAGTAGAAATTTATGATGAAGAAGGCAATAGATACCCATCAGAAGTGGTGGATATTAAAAATGTAACCGATTCTATTCTTAAAAAATCAATTAGAGAAATTGGTGTAGACAATGATTCCCATACTTCTTGGCATAAGGAAATCCAAAATATATTTGAGGCTAAAATGCTTATCGATATTGAGAAACTACAACCCTTTAGCTATAAAACTCTCTATATACGTAAAAAAGAAAAAATGCAGGAATCATTAGTCCAGCAAAACAATTGTATTGAAAATGAATATCTTTCTATATCAATAAATAATGATGGAAGGATAGATATCTACGATAAGAAGAGACAAAAAAATTATATAGATGCTATCTATTTTGAAGATGATGGGGATGAAGGGGATAGTTATGACTATTCTGAGCCAACCCATAACCAGTATTTAAGAAATGTTAGGGTAAAAAGTATAGACAATACATCAAATACTCTTAAAAGCACACTGTATATCATTCTTGAAATGCCATTGCCCTATAACTTGAAAGAAAGAGATCAAGGAAAAACCTCTGTTTGTAATAGGATAGCTCTAAATCTTTCTTTAGTTAAAAACAATCCTAATGTGGAAATAGATATCACTGTACTCAATAGAGCTATAGAACATCGATTAAGAATGGTTGTAAATACCGATATCTATGCAAAGTATTCCTATGCAGATGAACAATTCGGTACCATCAAAAGAAAGGTATATCTCAAAGAAGTTGAGTTTTGGAAGGAAGAAGGATGGAATGAAAAGCCAAGAACAATAGAGCCAATGCAAAGTTTTGTGGGGATAGCAAAAGAGAATTCTGCCCTTCAAGTCATTACAGACTCGGTGCGGGAATATCAGATTATCGGTGAAAAATTTAATAAAATTGCTATGACGATATTGCGGTCTACACCCTATCTTGGCAAAGAAGAGCTAAATGATAGACCCGGTAGGGAATCAGGAACAAAAGCCCCAACCCCCGATGCCGAGCTTATGCATAAAGAAATACATGCAAAGTATCATATGGCATACCATGATCAATATCAGGCCTATGATTTTGCTAAAAATGCAAAGGAAATACTTACACCGATTATTTCCTACCAAGGAGCACAATTTAAAAATAATACTACCTATTTTATACTTACAAATCCAAGGGATAAAGACTTACCCTCAGATTATTCAGCCTTTGAGATCAAAGGAGATGTGGTTTTATCCACGGTTAAAAAAGCAGAGGATAAAGAGGAGTTGGTTATAAGATTTTATAATCCCCATCGAAGCTTGAGCAAGAATGCATTATTTGCAGGGACATCAGGAAGTCTCTACCAATCCACATTAGATGAAAGGATAATCTCTACAATAAAAGACCGCAAAATAAAAGTTGGAACATGCGAAGTGAAGAGCATTATTTATTTACAGCATCCTAATGATATAGAAACAAAAAGGTGAGTTTATGAATAGAAGAGAAGAAAACTTGATAAGAATTTTATATGAAAGAAAGAATACCTTTGTATTGGTTCGGGAAATGGCTGAACATGAAAATTGTTCAGATAAGACCATTAGGAATTCCCTTAATAAGGTAGAAAAATATCTTAGCAAGTTTTCTTCTGATTTAAAGCTTGATCGAATCAAAGGAAAAGGAATTTGCTTAAGAGTGAAAGAAAATTCTAGATGGACTCTTAACCATGTTCTAGGAAGTAGTTGCTTAAATGAAGAAACATTATCTACCCGTGAGCGAAGATTTGAATTGGCATATACATTATTAATGTCAACAAAGGCCATGACATTAAAGGAGTTTTCAAAGAAATATTATGTAAATAAAAAGGTTATTGCAGATGATCTAGTTGAAATCAGAAGACAATTGGAAAAATATAATTTGAAAATTATTTCGAAACAGAGGGTGGGAAATTATATTGAAGGGGTAGAGAAGGATAAGAGAGAAGCATTGGCACAGGCCATCAAGAATCAAGGAGAGTTTAATAAAGCTAAAGATAGTTTGAAAAGTATTTTTATGCCCTATGAGATAGAGATGGTTAACAAGGCTATCGTGGACTTACAAAATCATATGGAGATATCTTTTGTTGATGAATCGAGTGACGCATTAACTATACATATTCTTTTTATGATAAAGAGGATAAAACTAAATCAATCTATAAAACTCTCCAGAAGTAAAAAAGATTTAGTGGCACCAAAAATTCAGTATTCATGGGCAATGAAGTTAGCTAGAAATCTAGAAGAGGTCTTTTCTATAAGATTTCCAGAGGATGAAATCATTTATTTAGCTATACATCTATTAGGAGCAAAATATAATGGGGACAATACCATTGAATTAAGTAATTTTATACATAGTTCAGAAGCAAATATTGTAGATATTTTAATGGATAGATTATTAGATAATTTAGAAAAGATCGGGGAAACATCCTTTAAGTCTGATGGAATATTAATACAAGCTTTAAGGCTACATTTATACGCCTCCCTTAATAGGATTAATTATGGCCTATCATTGGAAAATCCAATATTGGATAAGATAAAACAAATGAGCCCATATTTATACTATGAAGTTTTAGATATTATAGATAGATTTAATACCCAATACAATATGAACATTCCAAAGGAGGAGGTGGCATATATAACCATCCATTTTCAGGCCTCTATTGAAAGGAATAGGAAGGATCCTCCTAAAAAATATTCAGCGATTATTCTATGTCATCTTGGAATAGGGATTTCCAATTACCTGAAAATAAAGTTGGAAAAAATATTTCCATGGATTGATTTTAAAGGGAGTATTTCTGTTAAAGAAATTAGAGAATATACAAAAAGTAACTCAGTAAACTTTATATTTTCAACCGTAGATATTGATAAATATCATATAAACTACATAAAGATAAATTCTATTATCGATCAAACAGAGGAGAAAAAAATTGAAGAGGCAATAAATAAACATCTAATGACTATGGATTTAAAAAAGGACAGAAAAGCTCATAAATTTATCTATAATGAATTTATATTTTTAAATAAAAATTTTAAAAATAAAATAGAAATTATAAAATTTATTACAGATGAATTACAAAGGACAGGGCGAATAGATGAAAAATTTTTTTCTACGGTGTTAAAAAGAGAAGCTGTAGATTCCACAGAGATAGGTAATTTTCTGGCTATACCCCATGGGAGTACAGATCACATTATATCTTCAACCATAAGTATCCTTACACTAAGAAAACCAATTGTATGGGATAGAGATCAGGTCCAGATTATATTTCTTTTGGCGGTGAAAAAAGATGATTATTCCAAGGATAATACAATGAGGAATTTTTTCAAGTTTTTAAATAATTTGACTGCAAATAAGGAAGTACTCAAAAAATTAATGGAAGAGAATAATATCAATCTTTTCTTAAAATCTATAAAAAATCTATATGTTTTATAAATCCATCTTAAGCCAGAGGGCAAGTGAGAGGTAGCCTATTTGTAAAAATATCATTTTTACAATTCAGATGTTGTGTCCAATTCTGTAGTTGTCTTGATAGGATCTTTATTAGTTGGTTATGAAATGGTTAACTTTCCAATTATAACAATGAACTTTGTTTTGGCATCTGCATTTTCTATTAGCTTATCATTGGCAATAGGAAGAATCTTTAAAAATCCTGAAATTGCAGGTACAACAGCTGCTTTGATATCTATGCTAACCTTATTTTTGTCTATGGTTGCCTATGATGAATAGTATCAAGAGGTGCTAAAAATTATTAGATATATAGGTAAATTTACTCCACAGTATTGGATATTTGATAGTTTGGAAAGAACAGTATTTTTTCCAAATATACTTATAATTAGTTTTATAGTAATGGCATTATTTACAGCCGAAAGTTATAACTTAAAAGATTTTATTATAGATAAATAGTCAGGCAAGAACCTGACTATTTATCCGATTTTAATGTTGATTTTATTTCTGCTATGGATTTTCCTTCTTTTTTAAGTTTTTCTATTATATCCAGTCTATCAATTGAATCTATTCTATTATAACGTCTTGTAAGATTCGTATCTTCTTGAAAAAATGGTAGTAGACCACACTCGGTATAATATTTTAAAGTACTATAACGAATATCTGTTAACCTAACTAGCTCTCCGATAGTTACAAATTCAGAACTACTTATAACTTTATCTGTTCTTCTTCTAGCCATCTATTAAATAACTCCTAAGAATATAGCCAAAATAGATATTAATAGAATAGTTGATTCCATAGCTTCTTTAACAGGGCTATTTACAGGGGAATTTCGTATTTCCTCCATTTTTTCATTTAACTTATTTCTTTCATGTTTTGAGAAGTAATCTTTTAGATGAGAAGATTTGTCCAATAACATAGAGAGTACTGTATTCTCTTGGGTAACTGGTCCATCCTCAAGTAATTCAGCCCTAATCTCTTCTATGATTTTTTTAACTTCAACTTTATTTGGGATGTAAGATTCGCTACTTGAGAGAAAATTCGCTTTACTATCTATTTTCACTGCATTTACTTCTGCAAGTGATTTTGCTATAGCTTTAAATAATTTAGTCTTAGATTTTCCTAAATCTTTTGTAGAAAATTCTATTACCACACTCTTGGCACTTTTATCCGATGACTTAAGGAAAGTATAGAATGTTTTTAAATAAGATAGATTTCTAGGAAGCTCGCCCTTTACTTGTATTTTTTCATCCACATAGTCGATTATATCATTTAGTATGAGATCCAACATACCTGCAGCGATTAACCAGTTTTCATCTAGACTTAATTTAGGTATTGTTCCGTCTTCTTTTAAGACACATAATAAAAAACTTTGAGAAATTGAATAATCCATAATTACCTCCTTATATTGAATGGAACATACTACTTACTACTTACTACTTATCTTATAATACCATCTTTTATTTAAATTGCAAAGAGATAGTTTTATTTGAAAGAAAGATATATAAGACGATAAAAATTAGAAAAGGCAAGGGATAGAAGCATTACTGCATTTTATTATTGTTATAAATTAACATAAAATTAACCTTATTTGACATATACCTTAACTGGAATTCAATTTAAGATCTAATCCTATGCAAATTATGTAATGTTTATGTATGGGTAAAAGCGGGTTTTTACCTGCTTTCTTTATCTTTAAATAGTATAAAAATCTAATTATCCGCGCTTTAAGCGTGAGTTTAGTAAACTCATTGGCTTTCTCATCATTGCGGTAGAATTGGTCTTCAATGCTTCTGGTATGAAAGATGTGTTACTAGAACTATTTAATCAGGTTTTGGGGGCTTAAATTACATGGAGGAGAGATTTACCCAGAACGACAATATCGTCCTAAGATTAGGGAATATGAAAAATTGTGGAAAGAGTATTATAAAAATCATGAGGATTTTATGTTAAAATAAGCATATAAAGAATCTCAATATAAGACAATAATAAGGCTATCTAAAGAATAGGAGGTAAGGAAATGAGTAATTCAGTACTTTTTTTTGAACCTATTTTTAAAGAAAAAATATGGGGTGGTAATAAGTTAAGAGACTTTGGATATGATATCCCATCGGATAAAACAGGAGAGTGCTGGGCTGTTGCCGCCCATCCCAATGGGCAAAGTATAGTAAAAAATGGTCAATTCAAAGGACAAACCCTAGGAGAACTCTGGGAAAATCATAGGGAAATTTTTGGTGGAATTCAGGGAGAAAAGTTCCCCTTACTGGTAAAAATCATTGATGCCCATGAAGATCTATCGGTGCAAGTACATCCAAGGGATGACTACGCTAGAGAAAATGAAAATGGAGAACTGGGAAAGACAGAATGCTGGTATATCTTAGATTGTGATAAAGAGGCTAAGCTAGTTTATGGAATTAATGCAAAGAATAAAGAAGAACTAGATGAAATGATAGATCAAGGTAGGTGGGCGGATTTATTGCAAAGCACTCCTATCAAAAAAGGTGACTTCTTCTATGTGCCCAGTGGTACAGTACATGCCCTTAAGGCGGGGACTTTAGTATTAGAAATACAACAAAACTCTGATACTACCTATAGACTTTATGATTATGATCGAAGAGATCAACAGGGAAATTTAAGAGAACTTCATATAGAAAAATCTAAGGATGTTATCGAAGTACCCTTTAAGAATAGACAATATGAACTAGAAGTACAAAACATAGAGGGAATGACCAAGACTAGGCTTATTCAGTCAGAATATTTTACAGTGGAAAAATATGAGATAAATGGATATAGTGATGTAGAGAATAATACTCCTTTTACGCTTTGCAGTATTATTCAGGGAGAAGGAAAAATAAAAATAGGAGAAGAGGAATATCATGTTACCAAAGGAGATCATTTTATGATAACTTCGGAAGTGAAAAAATATAATCTCCAAGGAAACTTTGCAATGGTTATCTCTCATGTTTAGAAGGATATATCTACATTAAAGGATAGAAAAGGCCAACTGCTTATAGCAGTTGGCCTTTTCTATCTTTTAATTTTTGACCTCTATCCCATCTTTTTCATAAATATATTCATGCAAAAAATTCACATTAGCCGCCAAATCCTGGGGCACTAAATAATAAACCCCATTCATCTTTTGTCCCTTAGCATAACCATCCACAGGAATTCGATACTGATCTATAGACCGTACTCCATGAGTAAAGGCAGAAGTACCTAGTTTTAGCATTTCAGGCTTAGTCAGACTCGTCTCCACATGGGGCAGTAGCTTACTGATCATCTTAGGATATTGCATAGCTCCGGCTCCCATTATCTTATTCATGATCTGCTCTAGTACGACTCTTTGTCTCTCTGTTCTTTCATAATCTCCATTTCCTGCATAACGAATTCTAGAATAGGCCAGGGCCTGCTCCCCATTTAGTGTTTGCACACCCGTTCCACTGACTTTGGCTCTAGATACTTCATAATCCTTAATGTCAATTTCTATTCCGCCTAAGTCATCAACAATATCCATAAGACCAAAAAAGTCTACCATGACATAATCTCTAATATTCATATCAAAGTTTTCATTGATGGTTTTGAGGGCCAATTGAGGGCCACCAAAGGCATAGGCATGATTGATTTTATCCATCCCTCTGCCAGGAATATTCACATAAGTATCTCTCATAATAGAAGTCAGCTTAATTTTCTTGGTATTTAGATCTAAAGTGGCAATCATAATACTATCGGATCGACTATTCTCATTGGGATTTCGCCTATCTAATCCAAAGAGAGCAATATTGGTCACCTTTGGTGTCTTGTTGTCTTCCTTTATCCCCAATTCCTCATTGGAATCAATTATAGGGCCAGTCGCCACCTGATTGAGCAGATTGTAGACATAATAGCCTGTACCCAGTACAAGACATAAAAGAATGACCAGCGTCCCCAATATATATTTTTTAAAAGAAGATTTCTTTTTCTTTGTCATTGTTTAACCCCCTCATGTTAAAAACTATTTTCTGTGCACTTACATACTTATTATAGTTTAATAGATCCTTTGAAACAATAATGTTCCAATAAAAAAATACACAATATAAAGGGATATCTTTAATGATTATGTTTTCAATGTTTATTCTATGGCTTGTCTCCTAACATTATATGGTTGTTGCATATTGTAAAAAATTATTATAAAATAATAAGATATGTTTTCACCATAAAAAGAATCTCCCCTAAAAATAAGATTTCCTCCATTTTAAAATGCCTTTCTAGTTTATTCACTGAGTTTTTCTACCAGGAATAGCGAATAATAATCATAATATTTCATTCGATAAACAAATAAAATAAACAAATAATGAGAAATCTAAAAAACAATAGAGGTGATACTTTGATCATAACACTTGACATGATGCAATCCGCTGCTTTAGGAGTGATGGTATTATTATTGGGGAATTTGGTGGAAAATAAATTTAGGGTATTGAGAAAATATTGCATCCCCACACCTGTGGTAGGGGGATTGATCTTTGCATTGGTAGCCTGGATTCTTAAAGAAAAAAATATTCTGGAATTTAATATAGATACTACTCTTCAAACCCTTGCTATGACAGCATTTTTTACATCTGTAGGGTTTAGTGCAAGCTTTAAGTCCTTAAAAAAGGGAGGGCTAAAGGTATTGGTATTCTTTTTCTGTGCAGTTATATTGGTGGTTTTACAAAATATTCTAGGGATATCCCTAGCAGATCTACTAGGACTTCATCCCCTCATTGGCTTAGCTACAGGATCCATACCTATGACAGGAGGCCATGCAACGGCGGGATCCTTTGGAATCCTTATTGAAAATGCGGGGATTCCAGGAGCGAACACTATAGCCTTTGCAGCCGCAACCTTTGGGTTATTGGCTGGTAGCATGATTGGAGGGCCTACTGCCAATAGGCTAATCACAAAGTATGGCTTAGTGGATAAAAAGGAAGAAAGTAAACTTTCGACAGATGACCAATTTATGGAGGCAGCCCTAATAGAAAACAAGGAAGAGCCATTGGTTGATCGCAATTTTTCCATAGCGGCCTTTGAATTACTTATCGCTATGGGTATAGGGAGTGTTTTATCTGCTATTATTCAAGATGCTGGCATTACCTTGCCTTCTTATATTGGGGCTATGTTATTGGGAGCTATAATGAGAAATATTTCTGATCTTACCAAATCCTATGAGGTGCCTATGAATGAAATCAATATTTTAGGAAGCATAGCTTTAGCTCTATTTTTAGCTATGGCTCTTATGGGTCTGAAGCTGTGGGAATTGGCAGGTTTAGCTATTCCTTTACTGATCATGGTATTGGCCCAAGTACTTTTGATGTTTTTGTATGCAAATCTTGTGACCTTTAGGGTTTTAGGGAAAGACTATGATGCAGCCGTTATTGCTGCAGGGCATTGTGGATTTGGATTGGGAGCAACCCCCAATGGCATTGCTAATATGACTTCTGTAGTAGAAAAGTTTGGGCCTTCCCCCACAGCTTTTTTGGTAATGCCCTTGGTGGGGGCTTTGTTTATTGATTTTTTAAATGCAGGAATTATTACTTTTTTCATGAATATGTTTTAGTATTGATACAGGGCCCTGGAGGTCCATTAGTAGTGATATGGAATAAGAAGGATGGGATTTCTAGAAATCCCATCCTTCTTATTATGCCTTCCTTTGTTGTATATAGGGACGCCAACCACCAAACTCTGTGATTTCCAACTGATCCATACACAAAAAGGGTTCACCGATAACCCCTAAAATTACACTTTTATCTTGTAGAATTACTTTACCAATGGACAATCCTGGTGGTTCATTTAAAAGTACCGATACCAGGCCTTCCACAGGAACATCCCATATTTCTAAAGAAATCTTAGTTCCTTTTTCCCTTACTCTCATCATGGCAGGATGTTTATCCTCAATACTCCACAACCTATAGCAAGAATCTGTCTGATCTTCCCGAAGAAATCTAGCCCCAATGCCAGTAAGGTTTTTGTTGAGTTCTAAACCACGCATTAGGGTTCCATTTACAGCTAGTAATACAGTCTCCAATGATCTCCCTCCCCTAGAATAGATATTCTTTTCCTTATAGTATAGCAAATTCACAACTCTTCGGTCTATAGAATCTAGACAGGTTACCTGATTATCCTTTTGTCGACAATATTACCCAGGAAATAATTCTTTTCTACAGAAAAATGTAGAGATAAGGAAAATTCTTTGTTTTTTCTACAAATTATCTGCTGTTCTGGCAAAATGAAGAGTTTGTTTTGTGCATTATTCTCTCCTAATATCTCTTAAGTAGGATAAAAAAACTAGGAGTTGATTTTGCTTCTTCCAGTTCTTTTTGTATGGCTAGAGTGGCGATAACCCCTTTCTTATTAAAATATTCATAGGACAACCCCTCTAGTTATATAGAATATTATGATAGAATAAAAATAAAAAAGGGGATGAATGGATGGAAAGAATTATTGGCTTTATAGGATGTGGAAATATGGCAAGGGCAATCATCCAAGGGATGACAAAATCAAAGACGGTTTCCCCCAAAAATATTATTGCCTCCGATAGGGTGCAGGGAAGTTTGGATTTTGTATCTAAAGAGTGTGGAATAGACATCACTGCCAATAATAAGGAGGTAGCCCAAAAAGCAGATATCTTATTTCTGGCTGTAAAACCTGATGGATATCAAAGGGTCATAGAGGAAATCAAAGATAGGGTAAAAAAAGAAGTTATTGTCGTGACCATTGCAGCAGGCCAGAGTATAGAAAGTGTAGAAAAAAACTTTGGCAGAAAAGTCAAAGTCATCAGAACTATGCCCAATACTCCAGCTTTCGTGGGAGAAGCTATGACCAGCGTGTGTACCAATGAGAAGGTAACAGAGAAAGAAAAGAAAGAGGTTTTGAGACTCCTTCAAAGCTTTGGGAAAACAGAATGGGTAGAAGAAAAATTAATGGATGTGGTCACCGGAACCACAGGTTCTTCCCCCGCCTATGTCTTTATGATGATTGAAGCTATGGCTGATGGGGCAGTCCTTCGGGGCATGCCTAGGGATAAGGCTTATAAATTAGCAGCCCAAACCCTTTTGGGTTCTGCGAAGATGGTTTTAGAAACCGGAAAACATCCCGGAGAATTAAAGGATATGGTATGTTCCCCAGGAGGAACCACTATAGAAGCCGTAGCAGCCCTAGAGGAAAATGGTTTTAGACATGCTGTAATGAAGGCTGTTGTGGCGGCTACAGATAAATCCAGTAGTCTAGCCTAAGGAAAAGCATAACGATTTTATGGATCTTCGTTGCACAAGAAAGCGGCTACCGCCGCCCTAGTGAAATAGGAAAGTTTGGTCCCTTGCCAGCAAGACGAACTTTCCTATTTCAAAATAAAGGGATACTTCCCTTATCTTAGAGGAGGGTGAGATAATGATAAATAAACAGGAAGTTGTATTTTCTCCTACCCATCATGCAAGGTTATTTTCCTTTATTGCCAAAGAAATGGCATTGTCCTTTGGAAGAGAAGGGGAAAAGGTAGTCAAGGATGCAGTAAAGAGATATGGTTTTCAAAGAGGCCATAGGATGGCCCTGAGGGCACAGGCCGATGGATTTGAACTTACTCCTTTAAATTATATTGCCTATGGAGAATGGGAGGATACTACGGGGAAGTTGGATTTTCGCTTTCCAGAAAGTAGCCGTGATGTTCCTATGGAAGGACATCAATGTCCTTGGTTTTTGGCCTGGCAGGAAGGACAAGAGTTAGAATATGCTCCCTTATATTGTGAGGATATTGATACTTATTTGGTTAAAGGATTCAACGAAAATATATTGTTTGAAGTCAAGGGTATTCGTCCCCAGGGAGCTAGGATTTGTGATTTCTGGTTTAGAGAAGGGAAGATGTCCCCTGAGGAAAAGAAGGTTTTAGAGGAGAGAAAAAAGAAATTAGGCAAGAGGGCAAAGATGCCTTGGGCCTATCACATGGGACATCTTTATAAAACCATAAAGGAAGAGGTTGAAACCCACCTAGGGAAAAAAGGGGAGGAAGCTTTCCAAAGGGCTTTGGAAAGATTTGAAAAGGAATATGGAACCCAAGCCCTAGAAGAACTAAGGAAATATGATGCAGTAGATTTTGATATCCTACCTCCCTATGAGGGCATAAAGGGATAGAAAAACGGCTTAAGCCGTTTTTTTTATATGACCAACTCCAATTGATACTCTAGTATACTAGGATAGATAAAAAGCATAATAAATACGCACTCAAATTTGCACCAATGATAGAAAACAGGATATAGTTGTAACTTTTTGACCTTTTAAACGTCTTATTTATAGAGGAGGTAAGAACATTGAGGGAAAATTCATTGGATGATATTTATAAACTTTATATAAATGATCTTCATTATTACCTCCTATCCCTATGCAAGGATAAATACATTGTAGAGGATATTCTGCAAGATACCTTTTATAAGGCCTATCTACATTTTGAAAGCTGTCCTAAGGAAAGAGTGAAAAGCTGGCTTTTTACTATTGCCCACAATGCTTATATAGACTATTTGAGGAAAAACAAAAGAAGTATCCCAAGAGAAGATTTGTTTTTTCACCAAGTGGAGGGAAACACCAATATAGAGCAGGAATATTTAGCCAAAGAAAATTTGGGAGAAATAGAAAGCATCATAAAGACCCTACCTATCAGACAGAGGCAGGCTATCCATTTCTGTGATTTTGAAGAATTATCTTACAAAGAAGGAGCGGAGAAAATGAGAATTAGCTTGTCCTATTATAAAGTATTGGTATTTAGAGCACGGCAAGCTATTCGGGAAAAAATGAAAGGAAGGGGTAAAGATGAGAGATGATTTTGAAGAAAAATTAAAACAATATATGGAGGGAACCTTAAATCCAGAAGAAAAGGAAGAAGTGGAAAGGGAACTTGATCGGCTGGAAAAATATCAGGAATGGATAGAAAGAGAAGTGGATGATTCTAGGGAAATCCCTAGAAAAAATGTCCTAGAGGACAAAAAATATAGAAAAGCTCTTATAAAGGGAAAGTGGAAAGCAAGATTTCACAATGCCTTAACTGCTCTTGCAATTTTGATAGTAATTACGGTGATATCCAGTATCGTGTCATCTTTTTACTATTTGTCAGGAACCCCTCCAAGAATAGAAAGGTATAGGGAGATTGTCCAATTTTCTATAGCCACCACTTATCCCAATGCAAGAATGGAGGGCTCTGGTATGGAAGTAAGACCTTTTTTTACTACTGGGATAAAGGGGAATTTACAAAAGCGTATAGGAGATAGGGAGAAAAAAATAGGAGATATAGAAGGCAGTTTTTTATTCAATGCCCTAAGTATAGAGCCTATAAAGCTTTACTCTGATGATGACCACCCGCTAATCTCCTTTGATCCTTCAGAAGAAAGATATGTATCCCAATGGGAGCGCTTAGAAAAAATTCCTGAGGGAACTGTAGCGGAGGCTTTTGTGGTCTTTGATAGAGCATACCCAACGGAAGAAGCTTTGAAAAAGTTTTTAGGGAAAAACTTACAGTTATTATGGTTAGGAGTGGATATTAAAAGGCCTGATGGAGATGTATTTGCCCAACCCATTGGTTTCCCCCATCATCCCATGTGGTTGGAAGAAGACTATAGGTTAGAGAGTAAGGAAGTAGAAAAAGGGTTTTTAGGAAGTAAAGCCACCACAGAATTAAAATCTGCCCCTAATATAGATGACTATGGAGACGGAAAATTGAGAAATGAAAACTTTTTAAGAGTTCTAAAATATCTCCAAAAATATCCCAAAATATCCCAGAGAGTAGCCCCATTTACCATGCATAATTTAGATGAGATTATTTCTTATGTTCAAAAAAATGGAGTCAAGATTTATGGGATGGTAGTGACAGGCCCCAGTAAAGAAATTTTGAAATTAAAAGAAGAAGATTGGGTAAGAGGCGTTACAGTGGGGGAAGTAGATTTCTGGAATATGGATTGAGTACAAGGAAAGCACATTGGAGTCCTCCCTTGTAGATTATAAAAAAGAAATGGCCATCCTGTTAGCGACAGAAATTAATAATATAAGCCCAATAAGCTCTTTGTCATAGCGGAAAAACATCATCTAGCAGCTTAGGGAAATATTTATATTTTCCTTAAGCTGCTTTTCCCTTATTTTTCTGACACTTTCTCACCCCTACCTGATAATAATTTACAATACCTCTTCAAAATTTAGTCATGAAATGATAAAGTTATTTATAAGATAGAGGTATAGATAACTTTTTTCATGGGGGAATTATGATGAGAGTTTTAAGCCTGAAAGACATTATCGATGTACAGGATTTACAGGACATTCAAGATAGTTTTTCCCAAGTGACAAAATTAGCGGCAGTTACAGTAGATTTTCGGGGAGAACCCATTACAAAATATAGCAATTTTACAAACTATTGCATGAAATTTAGGGAAAAAGGAATATGTAGAGACATCTGCTATCAATCCGATGCCTTTGGAGGTCTCCAATCTGCTCGTACAGGTAAGCCCCATATATACAGATGCCATTCAGGACTCTATGATATGGCAGTGCCTATCATATTTGAAGGGCAATTTTTAGGATCCATCCTAGCGGGGCAGGTAAAGCTACAAGGAACCGAGAATAAATATAGTACAAGCGTACCCGGGGTGTCTGAGGAAATGAAAGACCATCTAAATACTCCAGAGCTGAAAGAGCTTTTAAAAGATATTGCAAAGATTACAGAAGAAGAATTAGAATCCGCTGCTCAGTTACTTTTTATCTTTGGAAACTATGTGGTGAAAAGCGGAATCGCCCAATATGCTCAGCAACAGCTTAACGAAAAAAACAATAAACTCATTGCAGAAATGAAAGCCCGTATAGAATTAGAGAAAAACCTAAAGGATGCAGAAATTAAAATCCTCAAATCCCAGATAAATCCTCATTTCTTATTTAACACCCTAAACACCATTAGCAATCTCTCCATGATGGAGGGAGCAGAAAAGACCACAGAAGTCATATTTTTTCTAGCAGATATGCTGCGATATACCATTAAAAATGAAGTAAATTACATGGTATCCGTAGAACAAGAGCTGTCCTATGTCCTGAAATATTTAAAAATTCAGCAAATAAGAATGGGACATAAGCTTAAATTTAGCATTAATGTGGATGAAAAATTTTATAACCTAAAGATGCCCTTTATGATCCTCCAACCCATTGTATGCAATTCTATAGATCATGGAATATTTTCCAGGGATAGGGGATATATCCACATTACAGCTCAGGAGCTGGAAGAAGACATCCTTTTGACCGTAGAGGATAATGGTGTAGGCATTGAACAAAGTAAGATTGACCAAATCTTACAGGGAAAATATGTGGACAATCAGGATGAACTATCCAACGGAATAGGACTCATCAATGCTGACAAAAGGCTAATTCATCAATTTGGACCGGACTACAGACTAAAGATAAATTCTATCCCAGGGAAAGGCACCAAGGTAACGATAAAAATACCGAGGTAGGTGAGAAAGTGTGAAAAGAATTTTATTGGTAGAAGATGAATATTTAGAAAGAGAAGCATTGAAAATGATTTTATCTTCCAAGGCCCAACAATACACCATTATTGGAGAAGTGGACAACGGCATGGATGCCATAGAGTTTGTAAAAGAACATGAGGTAGATATTATTTTTATGGACATAAAAATGCCCAAGCTAGGGGGCATGGAAGCCTCTCGGCGAATAAAAGAAATCAATCCTGCCATCGCCATTATTATTATCACAGCCTATAATGACTTTGAACTCGCCCAAAGTGCCATTAAATACAATATAGACGATTATTTACTTAAGCCCACCCGACCAAAACTCATCTACGAAGCCCTAGAAAATATAGTGAGTAAAATTTCTTATAAAAATATCCTAAAGCAGGATTCCAATCCCACAGACATAAAAGAAAAACTCAAAAGAAATTTTCTGCAAGGAGACTATATCAAAGCCAAGGAAAATCTCAAAGAACTACACCATACAAAGTTTCAAAGTGCAGAAGAAGCCCATACTATTCTCAAGGATATTCTCATCACTCTATCCTCCATTGCCAATGGCTTTGGTATAGATGTAGATAAACAATTACAGGAAGAAGTAAAGAGGAGACTAAAAAATATCATGTCCCAGGAACAATATCTCCAAATCCTAGACCTTATCTTTGAAGAAATCTTTCAAGTCATCATTGAAGAAAAACGAGTCAAGTATCCAAAGGAAATGGACTATGCCCTACAATATATAGAAAAAAAACTCACCCACAATCTCACCCTAGAAAAAGTAGCAACCTACATGAACATATCTCCCCACTATTTCAGCAAATTATTCAAAGCCCAAGTGGGAATAAACTTTGTTGATTACATTACCCAAAGAAAAATAAACCAAGCCAAAGAAATGATCACTACCACCGACCACTCTCTATGCAGCATTGCCTATGCCCTAGGCTTCAACGAAGCCAACTATTTCAGTAAAGTATTCAAGAAAACCACAGGACTCACCCCCAGCAAATATAGGGAACAATTCAAAGAAACTCAAAATGAAACCAATAAGTATCTACAAAGGGCCACTCCCCAGATATATGGGAAGTGGATTGTATGATAAGAAGTAGAAGGCCTAGGGAAAAAAAGATGCATTTTAATGGAAAAATTCTCTACGCCTAAAATTATCATCCTAGGACAAAAAAGTATCATCCCATAATAAACTCCATAAAAATCTATCAGAACTTAAAAAATTAGTGTAATGGCTTTCGAGCCATTTTTTTTTATACTTATAATGTAATGATAACGACTACAACAGGTGAACAAAAATCAAAAAGGGGGTTATACAATGTCCAACGAAGCATTAGGTATGATTGAAACCAGAGGTCTGGTAGGAGCCATAGAAGCTGCTGATGCCATGGTAAAATCAGCCAACGTATCCCTAATTGGATACAACAAAATAGGATCAGGATTAGTGACCGTCATGGTCAGAGGAGATGTAGGGGCTGTAAAGGCAGCTACCGACGCTGGCTGTGCAGCAGCAACAAGAGTGGGAGAAGTAGTCTCTGTTCATGTCATTCCAAGACCTCATACAGATGTGGAAAACATATTACCCACTAGAGTAGAGAATAAAGGAGGCAATTAAAGATGGAAGAAAATTTAATGGAAAAAGTGATGGAAGAAGTATTAAAGCAATTAGGAGACAATAAAGAAACGCCCAAGGGAGAAACAGCCCAACCAAAAGCCAATATCGGCAATCCTGGTCTTACAGAATTTGTAGGTACCGCCATAGGAGAAACTATTGGCCTAGTCATCGCTAATGTTGATCACAACCTGCACGAATTTATGAAATTAGATCCTAAATATAAATCCATTGGTATCATCGGTGGACGAACTGGGGCTGGCCCTCAAATCATGGCTGCAGACGAAGCCGTAAAAGCCACCAATACCGAAATCATTTCCATTGAACTCCCTAGAGATACCCAAGGGGGAGCCGGTCATGGAAACCTTATTTTATTTGGTGCTGAAGACGTATCCGATGCCAAAAGAGCAGTAGAAGTCACTCTAAAAGAATTAGATAGAACCTTTGGAGATGTTTATGGCAATAGTGCTGGGCATATCGAGCTACAATATACCGCTAGAGCTAGTTATGCCTGTAATAAAGCTTGGGGGGCTCCCATAGGAAAGGCCTTTGGCGTTATTGTAGGGGCACCAGCAGCCATAGGGGTTGTCATTGCTGATACCGCAGTAAAGGCAGCCAACGTAGACATCGTAGGCTATGCTTCTCCTTCTACCACCTCCTTTACCAACGAAGTGATTTTATTCATCAGTGGAGATTCAGGAGCCGTCAGGCAAGCAGTTATGGCAGCTAAGGAAGTGGGAGTAAAACTTCTAGAAGCCTTAGGAAACGAACCTGCTCCATCCAATACACAACCATATATTTAAGAATAGGAGGCAAATAAATGAAATCCAAACGTTTTGAAATTCTTGCCAAAAGGCCCGTCAACCAAGACGGATTTGTAAAGGAATGGCCAGAAGTAGGACTGATTGCCATGGACTCTCCTTATGATCCCAAACCCAGCATAAAAATAGAAAAGGGAAAAGTGGTAGAACTGGATGGTAAAAAAAGAGAAGACTTTGACCTTATTGATACCTTTGTGGCAGACTATGCCATTAATTTAGAACATGCAGAGAAAGTAATGAATATGGACTCTCAGCAAATTGCTCACATGTTAGTAGATATCAATGTGCCTAGAGAGGAGCTCATGAAAATCACTCTATCTCTTACTCCAGCCAAGGCGGCTGAAGTATTAGCCCAAATGAATGTACTAGAGCTCATGATGGCGTTAACGAAAATGAGAGCAAGAAAAACCCCCTCAAATCAATGCCATGTCACCAACGTAAAGGATAACCCTGTGCAGATTGCAGCAGATGCGGCAGAATCTGCCCTAAGAGGGTTTGATGAAATGGAAACCACTGTAGCTGTAGTAAGATATGCACCCTTTAATGCCATTTCTTTACTTATCGGAGCTAATGTAGGTAGACCGGGTATCCTTACCCAGTGTGCTGTAGAAGAGGCTACCGAATTAACCCTAGGCATGAAAGGATTTACCGCTTATGCTGAGACGGTTTCTGTCTATGGTACAGAACAAGTATTTATTGATGGAGATGACACGCCTTGGTCTAAGGCCTTTTTAGCCTCTGCCTATGCTTCACGGGGGCTGAAAATGAGATTTACTTCAGGGACTGGTGCAGAAGTTCTCATGGGTTATGCAGAAAAGGGTTCCATGCTTTACCTAGAGTCCCGTTGTATATTTGTAGCCAAGGGGGCAGGAGTACAGGGATTACAAAATGGTTCCATATCCTGTATAGGAGTACCAGGGGCAGTACCTTCTGGAATAAGAGCCGTGTTAGCAGAAAATGTATTGGCTGCCATGTTGGATTTAGAAGTGGCCTCTGGTAATGACCAGACTTTCTCCCACTCTGACATTAGAAGGACAGCTAGAACCCTTATGCAAATGATTCCAGGGACAGACTTCATCTTTTCCGGCTATTCCTCCACTCCTAATTACGATAATATGTTTGCCGGTTCTAACTTTGATGCCGAGGACTATGATGACTACAATATTCTTCAAAGAGATCTTAAAGTTGATGGTGGTTTAAGACCAGTCAAAGAAGAAGAAGTCATCAAAATAAGAAACAAAGCGGCCAAGGTGCTACAGGCTACTTTTAGAGAACTCAATCTACCCCTTATCACGGATGAAGAAGTGGAAGCTGCTACCTATGCCCATGGATCCAAGGATATGCCTGAAAGAAATATGGTAGAGGACATCAAGGCAGCTACGGAGCTCATGAAGGGCAGTATCACAGGTTTAGATATTGTCAAGGCCATTAAAAAATCCGGCTATGATGACGTGGCCGAAACCCTACTGAATATGTTAAAGCTTAGGGTATCCGGAGATCACCTTCATACCTCCGCCATAGTAGACCAAAGCTTTCACGTGCGAAGTGCAGTAAATGATAAGAACGACTATAGAGGTCCTGGTACAGGATACTCCATGAGTGAAGAAAGATGGCAGGAAGTCAAAGATATCGATAACGCTCTTGCTGCCTCTGACTTTGAATAGGAGGGTAGAATAAATGGAAATTAATGAAAAGGTCTTAAAGAGTATTATAGAGGAAGTACTACAAAATCTAAATAAAAAGGATAATGCAGCTCCTTGTATTATAGAGGAAGAAGCTTTAGCCCTAGGGCAAAAGGGTATCGCTCAGTCAGGAAAGAGAAAAGATGAAGTCGTCATTGGTATAGGCCCTGCCTTTGGAGAAGAGCAGACCAAAACCATTACCCAAGTACCCCATAAGGATCTCCTAAGGGAAGTTATGGCAGGAATAGAAGAGGAAGGATTAACCCCTAGGGTAATTAGAGTATATCATACCTCTGATGTAGCCTTTATCGCCCATCATGCCGCTACTTTAAGTGGCTCAGGTATCGGTGTGGGTGTCCAATCCAAGGGGACGACAGTCATTCATTCTAAAGATCTAGCGCCCCTCAGTAATTTAGAACTATTTCCCCAGGCTCCCTTGCTCGATCTAGATACTTATAGAGATATTGGGAGAAACGCTGCAAAATATGCCAAGGGAGAATCCCCCAACCCTGTTCCTACAAAAAATGATCAGATGGCTCGTCCCAAATACCAAGCCATTGCAGCCCTTCTTCATATCAAAGAAACCGAACATGTTGTGAAAAATAAGCCTTCTGAAGAGTTGGAAACGAGTATATAAAGGAGAGGTGAAAGATGATAGATAATAAAGCCCTAGAGCAGATGATCAAAGACGTGATGAAAAATATGCAAGAAGGCAGTAGCTATACAGAGCCTAAGGAAACTCCTAAGGATTTTAGGATGGAAAAAGTCACTGACAAACATTATCCTTTAAGTGAAAAAATGTCTGAAATCATCAAAACCCCCACAGGAAAAACCTTAGACGCCATTACTATGGAGGGAGTATTACAGGAAGATATCTCGGTAAATGATTTAAAAATTGCGCCTGAAACCTTAGAGATGCAGGCCCAAGTGGCAGAGTCTGTAGGTCGGGATAATTTTGCAAAAAACCTTAGAAGAGCATCAGAGTTAATCGCTGTTCCTGATGAAAGAATTCTAGAAATCTATAACGCTTTACGACCCTACAGGTCTACCAAGGCAGAACTCATGGAAATAGCAGATGAGTTGGAAAATAAATATTCCTGTACCATCAACGCTGCTTTTGTACGGGAAGCAGCAGAACTTTATGAGAAAAGAGGAAGACTTAAAGCATAGTACGGGAGGCACACTATGAAAATTATAGCAGGTATAGATATCGGAAATGCCTCAACAGAAACAGCCATAGGAAGATTGCAGGGAGATGGCGGCCTGACCTTCTTGGGTGAAGCCTTAGTAAATACCACAGGAATAAAGGGCACTAAGGATAACCTACCGGGCATTTATAGTTCTCTAAACAAAGCCCTACAGAATGCAAGGCTTCAACTGGAGGATGTGGATCTTATCCGCATCAATGAAGCGGCACCTGTTATAGGGGATGTGGCCATGGAAACCATCACGGAAACCATTATTACAGAGTCTACGATGATCGGTCACAACCCCTCCACACCTGGAGGAATAGGCATAGGGGTAGGGATATCCACTCCTATTGAAGACTTACAAAGTCTAGCCAAAGGGGAAAAGGCCATTGTTCTCATTCCTAAAACCATGGGGTTCAATGAATCCGCCCGACGAATTAATGAAGCCATGGATAGAGGAGTGAATATCCCAGGGGCTATTGCAGAAAATGATGATGGTGTGCTGATCAATAACCGCCTGCAAAAAGTCATTCCCATAGTGGATGAAGTCACTTTATTTGACAACATCCCTAAAAAAATGCTAACTGCTGTTGAGGTTGCCCATGTGGGAAAAGTGGTAGAAGTACTCTCCAATCCCTATGGCATAGCCACACTTTTTGAACTAAATAGTGAAGAAACAAAATTTGTAGTCCCCATAGCTAGAGCTCTTATTGGCAATCGCTCTGCTGTAGTCATCAAAACACCCCAGGGAGATGTAAAGCTACGCAGCATACCCGCTGGTGAAATCACTATAGTGGGGGAGAAAAATTCCAAACAAATCAATGTAGATGATGGAGCAAAGGCTCTTATGACAACCCTAGAGCTCTGTCAGCCGGTACAGGATATTGTGGGAGAGGCCGGCACCAATGCCGGGGGGATGTTAGAAAGAATTCGCCATGTCATGGCCAATCTCACCGACCAAAGACATGGGGATGTAAAGATAAAAGACCTTTTAGCCGTGGATACCATATCTCCTCAAAAAGTGACTGGAGGACTGGCAGGGGAATTTTCTATGGAAAATGCCGTAGGTGTAGCTGCCATGGTCAAGGCGGATAAACTTCAAATGGATCGGATCGCCAAGCTCATGGAAGAAAGGCTCCAAAGGTCGGTGGAAGTAGGGGGAGTAGAGGCAGAGATGGCCATAAAGGGAGCTCTCACTACCCCGGGCGCCGATAAGCCTATTGCCATCTTGGATATGGGAGCAGGTTCCACCGACGCTTCTATGATGACAGGGGAGGGAGAGATAAAGCACATTCACCTAGCTGGGGCGGGAAATATGGTCACCCTCCTCATTCAGACAGAATTGGGATTGGATAGCTTTGAACTAGCCGAGGATATCAAGAAATATCCCCTAGCCAAGGCCGAGAGCCTCTTCCACATCCGCCATGAAGATGGATCGGTAGAATTTTTTCCACAACCCATAGATCCAAAACTCTTTGCTCGGGTCATTATCATCAAAGAAGAAGAGATGGTCCCCATAGACAAAAATCTTTCCATAGAAAAAATTAAATTTGTTCGGAAAAATGCCAAGGAAAAGGTATTTGTCACCAATGCCCTAAGGGCTTTAAGTCAGGTGAGTTTGACGGGAGATATTCGGGGCATAGAACATGTTGTTCTAGTAGGGGGCTCTGCCCTAGACTTTGAAATCCCCCAACTGGTTACCGACGCCCTGTCCCAATATGGAGTAGTGGCAGGTCGGGGCAATATTCGGGGGACCATGGGACCAAGAAATGCCGTTGCTACGGGATTGGTTATATAGGTGATCATATGGAAGATAAAAATAAAAAGGTTTGCATAGTCCTATGCATAAACAAAAACATAAAAAGTTTTGAAGCGATTGAAGAGATTACCTACGGGATAGAGGAAGAGGGAATTCCCTTTACAATAATCTTTAAAGAGAAGGATGATGTAAAGGAACTCTGTGAAATAGCCATAAAGGAATCTCAACTAGGGGTAGGTATAGGAGTCGATAGTCAGTATCTTGCAAGTCTTTATCAAGAAAAACTGCCGGAAAACTATCTCCTCTTTACCAGAAACCTACTAGATTCCTTAAAGGCTAGCAGAGACTTAGGGGTCAATGCTGCCCGCTTAGTTAAGGGCGCACCCTTTAGGAGTTGAGGTGGTGAATATTGAATAAATCATTAGGATTAATAGAGCTTAAGGGATTGGCAGCTACGATTGTTGCTGTAGATACCGCCCTAAAATCAGCCTATATAGAACTCCATGGAGTAGAAGCTGCTAGAGGAAATGGCTTTCATACCATAAAGCTAGCAGGGGATGTAGGGGCAGTACAGGCAGCAGTGGATGCCATAATGGGAAATAGGGAAGTAAAGGAGGATGTGATTTCCTACAAAGTCATTCCAAGACCTAGTAGGGAGATCGATCCTTTGATTAGAAATAATGCAAACATTAACAACCGACCAGAAGAAAAAACTTCTTTTGGCCAAGAAAATATTTCAGAGGAAAGGATAGAGGAAATAGAAGAGCAAGAAGAAATAAAACAGGAAGAAGAGTTAGACATTCAAGAGATTCAAGAAGAAACTCAGGAAGCTTTAGAAGAATCAGCAGTTCTTGGGGAAAAAGATACTCCCACCTGTAATCTATGTCTAGATAATGATTGTCCTAGACATAAGGGAGAGCCTCGAAAAAAATGCATTCATTATATTGAAAAGGAGAAATAAAGATGAATAATAACGCATTGGGCTTAATTGAAACCAAAGGTTTAGTAGGAGCTATAGAAGCAGCAGATGCCATGACCAAATCCGCCAACGTAGAATTAGTAGGCTATGAAAAAATAGGTTCTGGATTAGTCACCGTTATGGTCAGAGGGGATGTAGGGGCAGTGAAGGCAGCCGTAGATGCAGGTACCGCAGCTGCCCAAGTGGTAGGAGAAGTGGTATCTACCCACGTTATTCCAAGACCTCATGCTGATGTGGAAATACTTATTCCTAAAAAGTAGGTGGCAACATGAATAGGCAAGACCTAAGAAAAATAGTGGAAGAGGTAGTAAAAAATTATATAGAAGATATCTTACTTGTGCCAGTGGGTGTGTCCAATAGACACATCCACTTAAAACAAGAGGACTTAGAAACCCTCTTTGGTAAAGGCTATCAGTTGACCAGATATAAAGACTTGAAACAACCGGGAGAATTCGCTGCCCAGGAAACTCTAGAAGTCAAAACCCAAAAGGGAAGCCTCAAAAGAGTAAGAATACTAGGCCCCATCAGAAACCATACCCAAGTAGAACTCTCATTAACCGATGGCTATACCTTAGGCATCAATCCTCCCATCAGAGAATCAGGCAATATCCAACACTCGTCTAGCGTGACTTTAGTAGGTCCCAAGGGCGAAGTCATTTTGCCCAAGGGAGCCATAGCCGCCTATCGGCATATTCACATGCCAGAGGATATCGCCCAAAAACATGGGCTTACAAATGGCCAAATCGTTCAAGTAGAAACCACTGGCCCTAGAGCCTTGATCTTCAAAGACGTCATGCTTAGGGTATCAGACAAATACGCCCTAGAGATGCATATCGATGTAGATGAAGCCAATGCAGCCAATCTAAAAAATGGGGATAGAGTAAGGATTAGGGAAATCCTTCCGCCGATACAAAAAACCAAATGAGTTAGAGGAGGCTGGAAGATGGATCTAAAGGAAACCAACAAACAAATCAAAGATTTTGAAACCCTCATCAAAACCCAACAACATCACCCTTATACAGGCGAACTCTATACCGGTGTTGATCTAGGCACATCTTCCATTGTTCTGTGTGTCCTAGACCAAGAAAGCAGGATCATCGCCGGTGCCTTTGAAAGGGCAAAGGTAGTGAAAGACGGAATCATTGTCGATTTTATCGGAGCTATTGAAGTTGTGCGCAGATTAAAGGCTCAACTAGAAAAGCAATTGGGGGTACACCTAATCAAAGCTGCTGGTGCCATACCACCGGGAGTAGCAGAGTCCTCCCAAAAGATAGTTACCAATGTATTAGAAGCCTGTGATTTTCAAGTGGTCAATATGGTAGATGAACCTTCTGCTGCGGCAAAGCTTTTAAAGATTCAAGAAGGAGCAGTGGTGGATATCGGTGGAGGTACCACTGGCATTTCCCAACTCCAAAAGGGAAAAGTAGTCTTCACCCATGACGAGGCCACCGGAGGTCACCACATGAATTTAGTCATATCGGGACGCTACCATGTAGACTATGATCAGGCTGAAAAAATCAAATGTTCCCAGGAGAGAGCCAGGGAAATTCTAGCTACCCTTTTGCCAGTCATAGACAAAATGGCCAATATCGTCAAAAATTCTATTGGCAATAAAGGGGTTAAAGAGATTTATCTCGTAGGTGGAGGATCCCAAATCCAAGGATTTGAACAACACTTCCAAAAAGATTTAGGCCTACCTATCATAAAACCCTACAATCCCATGTTAGTCACTCCCCTAGGCATAGCACTCAGTGCAGTGGAGGGAAATTAAAATGCAACCAACCATAGATATCATCGTCAAAGAAGTGATCAAAAGAATAAAAGCCTTACAGTGTCAAAAGAAAATTCTCTTGGTTTTAAAGGATTCCACAGATTTCTCCACCCTAAGAATTTTAATGAAAAAAATAATAGATAGGAACTATGAATTTGAAGTCCTATCTCTCTTACAAAACAATCAGGAGGAATACCAAGATCCCATTTATAAAAATATGACCAAGCTTAGAAGCACTAAACTTGAGGATCTAAAGGGTAAAGAGTTGATAAAGGATTACCAAGGAATGATCTTATCCAATGTTTCCCTAAGAGAACTGAAAAACATCAAAGATTTAGACTTTGAGGACAGCCTAGGTGGGCTTATCTATGAAACCCTTAAAGCCAATAAGCCTGTCTATTGCCTAAGTGAAGATCTTCAAGATATAAAAAATCCAGGATTGGCCAAAAAAATCAATAGTTTTATGACAGAGCTGAGGGAGATAGGCGTGAGGGTAGTACAACATAATCTATCCATGGAGAATAAAATCAATAAAATTCCTGAGCAACCCCCAAAAAATATACAAGACAAACCCATCTTACATCAAAAATTTATCACCCTAAGGGATATCAAAGGAATGGAATATTCCATAAATCATACCAATAGTAAAGTTATACACATTGCCAAAGATTCAAAGCTCACCATGGAAGCAGAGGATTATATAGATGAGAAGAATATGATTATGAGAAGAATATAGGGATGGAGGATTCTGTCTACCCGGGGTTTACCCATCCAAGGCAGGGATTTCTCTATGTTTTGCTCAGACCGAAGAATAGTGAAAGGTAAGTAAGAATTTAGAGTAATCCCCCGCTGGGACAAAGAACCAAATTAGTTATTGTTTTGAAATAACCATGTAACCTGTTGAGATAGTTGATGGAGATTTTGCTTTGTGAAGAGGCTTAGAGTTTGTAAATAAGCTAGACGGGCGTTTTAAGTCAAGTGTTTGAGCGGGGCGAGTTTTTAACGCTGCCTGGCGTGAATTTACAAACTCTTAACCTCGAAACAAGAGAAAATCGGAATCAAATATCTCAACAGTGTAAGGCATAAATTTATCATAGAGAGCAAGGTGATGAAATGTATTTAGCCGAAGTAAAGGGAAATGTAGTAGCCACCACCAAAAACGAAAAACTTATCGGTAGCAAACTCCTTATCGTGCAACCCATCAATCCAGCATTTGAAAATAATGGTCAGCCCCTGATCGCCGTAGATACTGTGGGTGCCGGCTTTGGAGATAGAGTCATCATCGCCTCTGGGGGATCGGCCCGGACGGTTTTTCAAGATAAAACCCCCATAGATGCGGCTATAGTGGCCATTATTGATTCTCTAGAAATCTATTAGGGGGAAAGAATATGAGTAAAGTCTATACAAGGACAGGAGACAAGGGAGATACCAGCCTCTTTGGAGGTGCTAGAGTAAAAAAATCCTCCCAAAGAGTTCATGCTTATGGAGCAGTAGATCAAGCTAACTCCGCCATTGGCATAGCCGTCAACTATCTCACCCATAAAACTCTTATCAAGGTGGTTAGAACCATCCAGGAAAAACTCTTTGTAGTAGGGGGAGAACTGGCCTCTGACCCTAAGGGTATAGAACGGCTTAGGGTGAGAATACAAGCAGAGGATGTCAAGTTTTTAGAGGGGATAGTAGATGAGATAGCAAAGAGTTTAGAGGACAAAAACTACTTTGTCCTACCAGGAAAAACTAAAGCCTCGGCTTTTTTACATTCTGCCCGTACCCAAGTACGCTTTGCCGAAAGAGAAATTATCACCCTTATGGAGGAGGAAGAAGTTAATCTATGTATTTTGGAGTTTATCAATAGACTTTCCGATGTTCTTTATGTCCTTAGTCGATATGAAGATGAAGTAGTTCCATGTTTGGAGGACCCAGGAGAGAGAAAAACCCTAAATACCAAAAGGGTAGATGTCATCATGGAGACTTGCATTCAAAAGGCAAAGGAAATTAAAGTCCCTATGGTGATCACTGTAGTGGATGCAGGGGGGAATATTCTACAACTACGAAGAATGGATGGAGCAATCTTAGGGAGCATTGATATTGCCCAAAATAAAGCCTTTACCGCTCTAGCCTTTCAAGCCCCTACAGAAGACCTAGGGAAAAAGAGCCAGCCAGGGCAAGAACTTTATGGTCTAGAGACGACCAATCAGGGCAAAGTGGTCACCTTTGCCGGTGGTATCCCCCTAAAGATTCAGGGAAGAATAGTGGGCGCCCTAGGAGTAAGCGGAGGGACAGTAGAAGAAGATAAAATAGTTTGCCTAGCGGGAAGCAAAATCTTAAGAGAATGAGGTGAATTATGACTATTCAACATATAGATATGGATCAGATTGTACAATTGGTACAGGAAAAAATAAATGCCTTAGAGAATACCCAAAATCAAAAGCCTATGGGTGTTTTTGAAAACCCTGATGAAGCCATTGAAGCAGCCTATAGAGCCCAAAGAGAATATTTTGAATTATCCATGGAGGACAGAAAGAAAATTACTGACTCCATCAAAAATCATCTATCCCACTATGTGGAAGAACTTTCCCTAAGGACAGTAGAGGAAACCGGCATGGGAAGGATAGAGGATAAAATGATTAAAAATCGCTTAGCCATTGACAAGACTCCATCAGTAGAAGATCTACGCTCAGGGGTATTTACCGGAGATGATGGACTCACTTTGTTAGAGTTATCTCCCTTTGGAGTCATCGGGGCCATTACCCCCTCTACCAATCCCACTGAGACAGTGATTTGCAATACTATAGGTATGGTGGCAGCGGGGAATGCTGTAGTTTTCTCACCCCATCCCGGAGCCTATAGGGTCACCAATAGGACTGTAGAATTGATCAACCAAGCTATAGAAAAAGTAGGAGGACCTAAAAACCTAGTGGTTACCGTGGATAATCCTTCTCTAGAGAAGGCCAATAGGTTGATGAAACATGAGAAAATATCCCTTCTCTGCGCCACCGGAGGTCCTGGAGTAGTAAAGTCAGTACTCTCTTCTGGGAAAAAAGCCATTGGAGCAGGGGCAGGGAATCCTCCCGTATTAGTAGATAAATCCGCCGATATAGAAAAAGCGGCAAAGGATATTGTAAATGGAGCAAGCTTTGACAATAATCTGCCCTGTATTGCTGAAAAAGAAGGGATTATAGAGGATGAAATCTTTGACTACTTGGTGTTCAACATGAAAAACCATGGTGCCTATGAAATCAAGGATCAAGAAACCATGGACAGACTGGAAAAATTACTCGTCAATGAAAAAGGTCATCCCAATAAAGAGTTTATTGGCAAAGACGTCAAAGTCATCCTAGAGGCAATAGGCATTCAGGTAGAGGACAGCATTAGACTCCTGATCATGGAAACCTCCAAGGACCACCCCTTTGTACAAACCGAGCTTATGATGCCAGTACTTCCTTTGGTACGAGTGCAAAGTGCAGAGGAAGGCATCAAATTGGCCTGCGAGGTAGAACATGGTTTTCGTCATACGGCTATATGCCATTCTAAAAATATTGATGTACTGACAGAAATGGGGCATAGAATACAAACCACCATCTTTGTGAAAAATGGACCCTCCTATGCAGGTATTGGAGTGGGGGGAGAAGGCTATACTACTTTCACCATTGCAGGCCCTACAGGAGAAGGCTTGACCTCTGCCAGTACTTTTACCCGAAGGAGAAGGTGTTCTCTGATCGGTGGTTTTACCATTAGATAAAGGAGGGGAGGAATTGAGTGAATTTATTGAGAAAATCAAAAGTGCAGGCATAGTGGGAGCGGGAGGAGCAGGCTTCCCTACCCATGTCAAGCTAGATGCCCAAGCAGAATATGTATTGGTCAATGGAGCAGAATGTGAACCTCTCCTTCGGGTGGACCAAATCCTCATGGCCAAGGAAACAGACAAGATTTTAAAAGCCTTAGACAGATGTGTAGAAGAAGTAGGAGCTAAGGAAGGCGTTATTGCCCTTAAAGAAAAATACACAGAAGCCATAGAAGAAATCAAAAAAAGATTACCTGTCTATCCCAAACTTAGAATCCATCTTCTGAAAAATGTCTACCCCGCTGGAGACGAACAGTATATTGTAGAAGATGTTACCAAAAGAATCGTGCCTGAGGGGGGCATCCCCCTTATGGTAGGCTGTATTGTTATTAACGTAGAAACTTTGCTTAATATAAGTCATGCCCTAGAGGATAAGCCCTTAACCGAAAAATACTTAACCATCACCGGCCATGTGCGAAAGCCCACCACTCTTAAAGTCCCTTTGGGTATATCGGTAAGGGAAGCCATAGAATTGGCAGGAGGAACAGACTTAGAAGAATTCAAAGTCATAGATGGAGGCCCTATGATGGGGAAAATCCTTTACTCTATTGACATACCCATCAAGAAAACTTCTAAGGGATATATCGTCCTACCCAAGGACCATGGACTCATAACATCTAAAGAAAAGACCATAGCTACCCAGCTAAAAGAAGCCAAAACCAGCTGTTGCCATTGTGATCTCTGCACGGATGTGTGTCCAAGATACCTCTTAGGGCACAATCTTCATCCCAGTAAAATCATGAGAATTGCCAGCTATGGCAATATGGGAGATAGCCATAGCAGAGTAGATGAAGTCTTTCTCTGCTGCGAATGTGGTCTTTGCGAGCAGGCCTGTATTATGAACTTACAACCCTGGAAAGTCAATATCTTTCTAAAGGCCCAACTCACTCAACAGGGAATAAAAAATACTAATCATAGGGCAGAATTAGAAACCCATCCTTTTAAAGAATACAGAGAATTTCCAGCAAAGAAATTGGTATACCGCTTAGATCTACAAGACTATGATCGAGATACAGAGTGGGTAGAAAAAAAGGATGGCTTTAGCCAAGTGATCATTGGAAATAAACAACATATCGGCGTCCCCAGTAACCCAGTAGTAGAAGACGGGGATCATGTTCAAAAAGGAGACCTTCTATTTGAGGCCCAGGATAAAATGGCAGTCAACATGCACGCCAGTATCGAAGGAAGAGTAAAAATTCATCAAAACAAAGTTATCATCACAAGACAAGGAGAGGAGGATTAAAATGAAAAAAGCCATAGGATTATTTGAATTTAAGAGTATAGCCAAGGGTATAGAAGTTACCGACCAAATACTAAAATCCTCCAATGTAAATCTCATTCTATCCAACGCCATTTGTCCAGGGAAGTACATCAGCTTAGTGGCAGGAGAAGTAGCCGCCGTAAAAAACGCCGTAGACTTAGGGAAAACCTTGGGCGGAATATTTAAAATAGAATCTACGCTCATTTCCAACATCCACCCAGAGGTCTTACCTGCCCTTACTGGCACTACAGACTTTAATAAAATTGATAGCATAGGAGTCATAGAAACCATGTCTGCTTTAAATTCTATTCTAGTAGGAGACACAGCCCTAAAATCTTCCAAGGTCCAACTGTTGGAAATCAGGATAGCCCGAGGATTAGGAGGAAAGGGCTTCACCATACTTACCGGTGAAATCTCCTCTGTCAAAAAAGCCATTGCTGCCGTAGAAGATAAATTTGCCCCCCAAGGGGATCTCCTCTGTACCACGGCCATCGCCAATCCCAATAGAGAACTTATAGCTAAATTATTTACTTAATAAACCTCCCGTGACTTTAGTTAGGAGAAGTTGAAAGGAAAGCACTTTATTATTTGATAAAATAGGCATAAAGTAATCACCTTACATTGCCATGCAGAGTGATGAAATAATAATTACTCACTAAGTGGTAATGACATTTTGCCAATCCGATGACTTTTTTTAAGATTATACTATAAGTAGATGGTAAATAAACGGAATTTTAAAAGGTATTTTTAACGGTGTTTATAGGTGAACAGAGGCTCTGTTCACCTATAAACACCGTTTTTTATTGTATAAAAGATATGGGAATTTTATGTATTTCTTACTTTCTAGATTTTTTACCACGGCTAGAGGACTCCATTTTTATATGAATCTACATAAAAACGAAATAGAGCTTCGATAACAATGTGTAGTGTTGAAAAAAAATTATACTCATTGTGAGGATCTCTATCTATGTTTAAGGGGGTAAATTGATAATATAAATTATAGGTAGCTGAAGAGGCTAAATAATTTTTACTTAGTGGTGTTATGGAACAAAAAGGAATATTTTTTAATTTTAATTTAGTAATTTTAGGGGCTAATTCTTTATTTTCTCCACTAAAGGAAATAAAGATAATTAAATCCTCCTCTGTAAAAGTATCGATGATCCAATTTAGCTCGGTAATGGATGGAATAGCTGTAGCAAAGACCTGATAAGCCATAAAATTTCGTACAAAATCCTCAACGGCCTTTCTTTCCCCCCAATCTGTCCCATAGATAAAAATCCTTTTGGCCAAAAAAATGGCTTGGCATAAGGGTTTCATATCAGTCTGCCTGATGAGGGATAATGTTTCTTCAATATCTTTTGCTAACAGAGACAGATTGTTCTTAGAGGTTTTAGGGATTTTTATTTCTTGCTGCTGCTTTAGGTAATATTTAAATTCAGCATATCCAGAAAAACCTAGTTTTTTCATGATTCTAATAATTGTTGCATTGGAGGTATGGGCTTCTTTAGCCAAATCTCTGACACTCATTTTAATAATAGCATTTTTATTTTGAAGAATATATGAAAGTATGTCCATATCTACCGGTGAAAAACCTTCCTTACAATTATTGATTAATTGTTCAAGCTTCATAGACTCTCCCACCTTGTTTTTTTCTATAGAATAACATAGATTTTAGATTGTCACAAAACAAATTTCACTTTTTGGAACAATGAACTTTATGTGAAATAGAGACCTTTATCCCTTGAGTTAATCGTTTTCCTTGGGAAATATTATATAATTTTATTAGTGACATGTCATTGACTTTTTATTAGAAAGGATGGGAAGTTTGACGACAAATAATTTAAACATCACAATTGCAGGGGGAGGTAGCACTTATACGCCAGGCATCGTTCAGGCGTTACTAAATGATCTAGATAAATTACCAATAAAAAAATTGGTGCTCTATGATAATGACCCCCAAAGAAATAGAGATATGTATTTAATCATTGATTTTATGCTTAAAAAGAAAGGAGTTTGTCATGTTGAATTAGTGGAAACAACTAAACCGAAGGAAGCCTTTAGCAAATGTGATTTTGTCTTTACACAAATTCGGGTAGGTGGCCTTGAAATGAGGGAGAAAGATGAAAAAATCCCATTAAAGTATGGACTAATAGGGCAAGAAACTTGTGGTCTTGGGGGATTTGCTTATGGACTAAGATCCATAAAAGGGTTGCTAGAGATTGTTGGCTATGTGCAGGACTATTCTCCAGAGGCATGGATATTAAATTATACTAATCCTGAATCCATTGTTGCTGAAGCTGTGCGACGTCAGTATCCAAAAGCAAAGATTTTAAATGCCTGTGACATGACCATATCCATTGAAGAAACCATAGCAGTCAATTATGGATATGATAGAAAAAATTGGATTAGCGATTATTATGGGTTAAATCATTTTGGTTGGTACACAAAGATATATGATAAATCCTTAAAGAGAGATGTTATGCCTGAAATTATCAGAAAGTTATCTATCAGCCCTATGAAAGTTGCGGATTTCAATGCAGGTGATGAAAGTTGGCAGGAAACGTATAGCATGATGTCTGTAATGACTAAAAATTTTCCCCAAAATATTCCTAATAGCTATCTGCAATATTATTTATATCCTGATATTGCAGTAGAACATGCAGATAAAGAATATACACGAGCGAACAAAGTGATGAATGGAAGGGAAAAGAACACAAAAGAGATGGCACGGAAAATATGTGAAGGGAAAAAGGAAGATATCTTAAACTTTAATTTTGGTGAACATGGGCAATATATTGTGGATATGGCTATTTCTATTCTACATGATTTGCATCAGCGTTTTATGCTTATTGTCCCCAATAAGGGGGCTATACCTAATTTGAGGGAAGATGCTGTTGTAGAAATTCCAGCATATGTAGGGGCTACAGGGGTTGAACCTATTTCATTGAGGGGAAATATTTGTGATTTTCATAAAGGACTAATGGAAGCCCAAGTTGCAGCGGAAAAATTACTCGTAGATGCCTATTTTGAAGGTTCTTATCAAAAGGCATTACAGGCATTTACTTTAAATCAAACTGTACCGTCAGCACGAGTAGCAAAGTTAGTGTTGGATGATATGATGGGCGCAAATAAAGCTTATTGGCCTGAACTTAAATAAAGGGGGAAAAGTTATGAGAAAAATGTTTAGAAAAATAAGTGATGCATTGCAAGTTTTAGGGCGTTCAATGTTGCTGGCTATTTCAGTTATGCCAGCAGCAGCAATATTAAACCGTATATCTGATGCAGACTTATTAAATATTCCTTTTCTTAAAACGGCTGCATGGACAATTTTTGCTATCTTACCTATTTTATTTGCCGTAAGTGTTGCAGGTGGTATTGCAAAGGATAAAAATGTCGCCGCTGGACTTTCAGGGGTTATTGTATATGAAATATTGGTAAGAACATTACAGGATGGTGGAGATGGCCTGAATTCCTTTGGTAGAGCGGCAGTGGCTAATGTCAATAGCAATATCCTCATAGGAATAATTGCGGGAATTATTGCCGGGCTGGCCTATGAATATTATAAGGATAAACAACTACCTGCAGCTCTTTCATTCTTTAGTGGCAGAAGATTGGTTGCGATTATGGCTTCCTTATTTGCGATTATTGGTGCTCTGGTATTATCCTTTATTTTCCCGATTTTAGATGTAGGAATTAATAGATTGGGAGTATTATTAGGAGATGCAGCCTCAGGCCCATTTTTATTTGGGTTCTTTAACCGTTTACTAATCCCCACAGGATTACATCATATTATCAATACTTATATCCAAATGCAATTACCCTCTAGTCTTCCAGAATTTGCAGAAATTTTTGGCGAAATTCCAAGATACTTTGCGGGAGATCCAACAGCAGGAACCTTTGTATCAGGATTTTTCCCCATGATGATGTTTGGACTTCCAGGAGCGGCCTTAGCCATGTATAGTACAGCAAAAGCTGAAAGTAAGCAAAAGGTTAAGGGGTTGCTGTTGGGAGCTGCATTTACTTCTTTTATGACTGGTATTACTGAGCCCATAGAATTTTCCTTTATGTTTGTATCTCCTATTTTATTTGTTACCCATGCAATCCTCTTGGGGTTGTCTAATGTTGTTTGCAATGTATTGGGAATTAAAATTGTTGGTGTAGGTGGATCAGGGATTATTGACTATGTGCTGCAATTTAATAAAGCTAGCAAGCCATTCATGGTAATTGTTATCGGCTTGTTATTAGGAGCTGCATATTATTTTACGTTTGTATTTTTAATTAAAAAGTTCAATATTAGAACACCAGGAAGGGAACAAACTACATCTAAAAATCAAAATGCCAATTATACAGCAGATGAAAAACCAATGAAAATATTAGAATTTATAGGTGGGGCTAGTAACATCATTACACTAGATAACTGTATTACCCGCCTGCGCTTACAGGTCAAAGATTTTGATAAGATTGATATTGATAGTTTAAAGGATCTTGGAATTATGGAGGTAATAAAAATGTCCAATGGAAAGGTTCAACTTATTGTTGGATTAGAAGTTGAGCAGTTGGCACCTAAAATAAAAGAATTCATGTCTAGTGAGTCAATGAACGGAGATTTAGGAAATGAAAGCCTATAGGTTTAGCAAAATTTTTACCGGATATACACATATAGATAAGGGTGTGATAACCGTAGATGATGGGAAAATCATTTCTGTTGAACCCTATGACGGTGCTCGCCATTATTCTAACTTGGACGAAAGCTATAAAAGTTTTTTTGCTATCCCTGGTTTTATTGATACTCATAACCATGGAGGTTATGGAATTGATTTTATGGAGGCCTATGGGGGAGAAATCTCGGAATTGATGAAGATTTTTCCAATGGAAGGAATAACCACGGTTATCCCCACAATAGGAGCCATGAAGGATGAGGGGATTTTACGTTTTATTCAAATCATCAATAATTATATGGAGAAAAAGGAAAGGGGAGTCTGTGATGTGCTGGGTACAAATATTGAAGGCCCTTTCCTTAACCCAGAAAAAGCCGGCCTTCAACCGGAGGGAGCCATTATTCTGCCAGATGTAGAACTAACAGAAAAGTGGTTAAAGGCTTCCTGTGGAAATATGAAAATAATGACCATTGCCCCAGAATTACCAGGGGCAGCAGATGTCATAAGAGTATTAAAAAAGAATAATGTGGTGATTTCAGCAGGCCATTCTAATGCAACAATGATAGAAATGAACCTAGCCATTGAGTTAGGATGTAATCAAATTACCCATTTATTTAATGGAATGCGGAGTCTGCATCATAGGGAACCTGGAATATTAGGAGTTGGGTTATGTAACGATAATATTTATGCAGAGATGGCTGGTTTTGATACCTATTCCATTCATCCTGAGATATGGAAGATGATGTATAAATTAAAAGGGCCAAATAGGGTAATATTAACCACAGATGCCCTTATATTAAAGGGATTACCAGACGGAAAGTACAGGGTAATGGATCGGGAAGTAGAAATAAAAAATGGACGATTATATACCAATTATGATGGAGGAAATATGCATCCCGGGGTGCCGATGTCCCTAATAGATTGTTTTAAAAATGTAATAAAATATACAGGAGCGACAATTACCGATGCTATTACAATGGCCAGTGTAAATCCCGCAAAACAAACTAATCTTATCCATAGAAAGGGTACTCTAACCAAAGGAAAGGATGCTGACTTTATCGTAATGGATGAAAGTTATTCTATTATTTCAACCTATTGTGCAGGTATCTGTGCATACAAAGACTAGAGAATAGGGAGTACAGGGGGATGGTTCTGCTGTAATAAAGCACAAAGGAACTGTCCCCTTGTGTTTCGTAGATGCCATGAAAGGATGAGAGAAGAAATGAGACTTTTTGTAGCTATTAATTTTACAGATCAAATAAAGGAAACTATAGGGGGAGTGATAAAAGATCTAAAAGAAATTTCCTCAGGGGGAACCTTTACCCAGCCGGAAAATTTGCATTTGACCTTAGCTTTTATTGGAGAAACTTCAAGGGTGGATGAGGTGAAAGGAGCTATGGACCAAGCCGTAGAGAAGATCAATGCAAAATTTTTTACCATTCATCTCGAAGGGCTCGGAAGTTTTAAACGCTCCCAAGGCCTTATTTATTGGATGGGAGTAAAGAAGAATGAAAGGTTATCTAGGCTCAATCAAGACCTTATAAAGGCATTAAAAGTCAAAGGCTTTCCTATGGAGGATAGAAAATTTAAACCCCATTTAACCCTAGGGAGAAGGATAATTATTTCTAAGAAATCAGAATTGGAAGACTTTAAAGAATCTATTCCTTCTTTACAAATAAATGTAGATAGAATAAGTTTGATGAAATCTCAAAGAATAGACGGGAAATTGGTTTATACCGAAATGTATTCCCGTGTCTTTAATTAGGGAAAAGAGCCTTTAGAAGAGAGACAATCAAAAATAAAATATATTTACCAAAATATTGAAGATTCTTCCACCTTCTGATAGGATAAAGACAAAGTAATTTTCCTGAGATGAAAAAGCTGTAGGAAAAGGAGAAAGTGTAGATAGAAAAAGAGTAAGAAGACGAAGTGATGACTTAAATGAATGGGAATGACTGTGAAGGGGTGGGTATTTTGGAAAATCAAAACAGCATTATCAAGAAAATGATGGTATTAAATATTGGATTTTTCCTTTGTGCATTGGGAATGATGATGATGCTTTATGCAGGTTTAGGAGCTGGGCCTTGGGAGACTTTTCACCAAGGGCTTAGTGTTTTTACAGGTCTTAGCTTTGGAAGGGTATCTCAAGTAGCTGGTCTTGCCATTATTTTAGGAGGTGTGTTCCTAGGGATCATCCCGGGAATTGGCAGTATACTCAATATGATTCTTATCGGTCTTTATGCAGACATTATAGAAAGCCTAGGCCTATTTTCTACTCCTTCTTCTCTGGTTCTTCAACTTTTGCTCTTGTTTGTTGGCATGGTTGTCAATTGTATGGGGATTTATGTATATTTATTAAATGGATTAGGGGCAGGGCCCCGGGATGGGATTATGATAGGGCTAGTAAAAAAGACAAATCTATCGGTCACTTTTATCAAATCCTCCATTGAAGTTACTGCCCTGCTTATAGGAATTCTTTTAGGAGGACCCTATGGCATTGGGACAATTATTGCAGCCTTGGGAATGGGTTATATCTTAGATAGAATCTTTTTAATGATGAGGTTTGATCCTAAAAAAGTTCATCAAAGAACCTTAAAAGAGGAGTGGGAATCCATAAAAGGCCACAAAGAAAAAGAGAGAATTGGTCAATAAAATCCACTTCCTAGACCTATGCCTGACCTGTTAGGCAATGAGCTAAGATAAGGGATGCCATTGTGAAGTGAAGACATTTATTATGCTTCATCATAAATCTTTAAAAGGAGGAAAACTTAGCTTTCCCCTTTATTGCCTTTGTATTTTCTCCAGTCTACAAACCCCTCTTTTAATCCCCGAAGTAAGATTTCGGCAGTACCTAGATTGGTGGCTAGGGGAATTTCATAGACATCACTTAGACGGATGAGGGCGGTGACATCTGGCTCATGGGGTTGGGAAGTTAGAGGATCCCTTAGAAAAATGACCATGTCCATTTTGTCATCTGAAATGTAAGCACCGATTTGTTGATCTCCTCCTAAGGGACCGGATTTAAAACGGTGAACCTTTAGATTAGTGGCTTCAATGATTCTTTTACCAGTAGTGCCTGTAGCATATAAAGTATGCTCCTGTAAAATTCTTTTATAGGCAACAGCCAGTGTAACGATGTCTTTTTTCTTTCTATCATGGGCAATAAGGGCAATATTCATATTTTTACCTCCACTTTTTTGAAGATTATTCCAAAGATTACTATAAAAATTATATCATAAATTCTTCCCAAATAGTTTAAGAGCTTCCTTAGAATACAATATACAATGATGAAAGGTGTAGCTTATTTTTTACGCCTATGATTATAATACTGTATTGCCCGGCTCAGAATATAATCATAGAAAATAAAGAGACCTGCCATAGCAAGAATCAAGGCTCCTAGGGGAAGAGCTAGGGTGATTTCTTCAAAAAACAATTTACTAGCCAATAAATAAATTGCTACTAGGGCAATGTGAAAGCACAATAGTTTTAACACCCATTCTATAAATAGGTTATTTACCCCTTCAATAAAACTTTTCAATACCCCATAATAACCAAAAAACAGCACATAGGCCAAGGCTATTGCTTTATTGGGTATGACCATTAAACTCAATAGGGAGGAGGCTGTATATACCAATAGTCCTTGTCTTTTTCCATGATGGATGACCACTATGGTGATAAAAAATGAGCTTAGCCCCAATAAAAAAAGCTTATTAAAGGGAAGAAGGCTGGTGGAATACAAGGTCAAGACGGTGAGGATCACCATCATTGCTCCGAAGGTGATTTTTTTAGTGTTACTTCCTGAATTCATTATTCTACCTCCTATTAAATGCAGCGGATGCAATCTCCACCCATGGCTTCACAACAGCAATCGGTGCAAATAAGAAAGGAGCACATATCACAAAGATCATTTTGATGATAACCCCGACCAGTACCCATGTTTCTATAGGCAGTGTTTTGATTTCGTAAATTATCCAAAACAGAACGATATTCCTGGTTAGAGGGATCCGTATTAACGGCCAATTGGATATGCTGATAGGCCTGGTCATACCAACCCTTTCTAAGATAAATAACACCTCTTAAAAAGTGCCATTCCCCATCTTGAGTACGGATAGACTCCAATTTTTTTTCTGCTTGGTAAAGTTCTCCTCGAAGAATCATTTCCCTAATTTGTATAAATTCATAGGGGGGATTATTACTATTATATTGCCCTTGATAGGCATTATGATAGTCTTGATTTTGATAACTATTGCTTCCCCTATTTTTCATCAGGCTATCATAGGCTTCATTGATCTCTTTGAGTTTTTCTTCAGCCAAATCTGAAAGGGGATTGTTAGCATATTGATCAGGATGATACTTCTTTACTAATTTTTTATAAGCTACTTTAATTTCTTCCTCTCCAGCTCCTTCACGGACGCCTAAAACTTCATATGGATTTCTCAAAATTTTTATCCTCCTTGCCATGAAGTACTTGATCCATCTTAAACCGAGTACCCATGTAAAAAATATTATCTAATATTCCCCTATGATAGGGGGGATCTAAAAGTTCATAGCTCTTAGCCATATTATCTAAACTTAAGGTAAGGGTAAACTCAATGGAGGCCTTTACCCTAGATATAAAATCCTCTATATCTTCTTCTTCAGCATAAGGATATTGAAGTAAGATGGGATTATAGTTTTTGTCTTTACAATCCTTTTTTAGATCATCAAAGGCGTCCAGGATATAAATCCATCGACCCAGATGATAGCCTAGCCACCTAAGGATGCGCAAGGTATTGGCATCTTCAATAAAGGGAGCAGCAGCGATTTCTTCCATAATCTTTGCAAAGAGATCTGCACTTTCATCTATACGATCACAGTTTTCCTTTTCCAATAGGGATAGCTTTTCCAAATAGATTCTGATGGCCTCATATTTTTCAGGGTATAATGCCTTTGCCTTTTTGATAGGCTGTAAAAAGGCCCTGCTAGCAAGAAGAGAAGAAAGAGATTGATTATCCTTCCAATCATCTAATAATTTAAAGTAAATAAGCATAATACTGATGTGAGCAGTATAGATAAGACTCTGATTTGTGACAATAATTTTCTTTTTCTTTAAAGGATGGGCAATACAACCCTCTATGACTACTTGGTCTTTGGTGGGCTGCAAAGAAGATAAGAGAATACCTAAAAAAGCAAGATCATAATTTAATCCAAAACGTACAGCGGTGTTAAATTCTTTACCCATGGTTTTGCACAAACCACAATAATAGGCCCTAAAGGTCTCGTATTCTCTCATTTTTAGCTCACTCTTATAGGGCATAACATATCCAAACAAATGATTTCCTCGTTTCCTAATATTTTGAAAATAATAGCTATTGTAGACAAGTTTTACATTAGGGAAATTATATACTATTTTGGGGAGTTTTTAAAGAGGAGCTGCCTAGATAAATCCAGTAGATTGGTTTAAAGGGAATCGGTTAGAAAATGAATAAAAGAAAAATAGAGAGAAGCCAATATCCTGGCTTCTTTTTGTTGTCCAACCCTTTTGAAAAGGGGATAAAAAACAATTTATGTTCAATAATAAGTTTAGGAGCTTAAAATTCAAAATTAGTTGGGATTCATCATTTACCAATAAAAATTTGAAATAAAGGAGGATATGCAGATTGAATGAAGGTATGGTGGTATTAGTCAGGGCAATTATTGGATTTTTTTCCTTGTTGATCTTTGCAAGGATACTAGGAAAGGAGCAAATCAGTCAGCTTACTTTTTTTGACTATGTTTTAGGTATTACCATTGGTTCTATAGCCTCAGAGCTTACGGTAGACTTATCCAGTAGAGCATGGCCCCATTTTGTAGGCCTTGTTGCTTGGGCATTTTTAGGATATATTATGGAGTTTATCTCTCTGAAATGGAGATATGCAGGGAAGTTTATAGAGGGTGAACCAGTTATCGTTATCATGAATGGTAAGATCATGGAAAATGTATTAAAAAAAATGAAATTTAGAGTATCTGATGTAATGGTATTACTTAGGAATAAAGGAATTTTTGATCTCAATCAAGTGGATTTTGCGATATTGGAAACCAATGGACAATTATCTGTATTGAAAAAATCAGAGCACTTACCTTTAACACCCTTGGATATGGATATACAAGTTTCGGCCACGGGGATTGATACAGAACTGATCTATGATGGAATACTCATTGAAGAGAATCTACGTCAAATGAACAAGGATAAAAAATGGTTAATGAAGGAATTAAAAAAACATAAAATTAAAGATGTATCCGAGGTGTTTTTAGCCGTCATTAATAATGCAGGAAGTTTATACATAGACAAATATGATGACCATATCAAAAAAGTTACGGATATTGGCGACTACAAGGGACCATTTTAGGAGGAATTTTCATGAGAAAGTTTATGGTAGTGACTATACCTATAATCACTTTGGTAATATTTGTTTTGATTATGTTTGGTGTTAATTTTCTTAAAAATCCATTGGGCAAAGATGACAACATCCCCCTTATTATTGAGAGAATGGAACACAATGTAAGCAATGAAAGATGGCAAGAGGTTGGCGAACAAAGGGAAGAATTAGCAAATGCATGGAAAAAAGTAGTGAGAAGAATTCAGTTTAGTTCAGAAAGAGATGAACTCAATGCCTTTAGAATAAACCTAGCCCGCTTAAAAGGGGCAATTTTGGCAGAGGATAAATCCAATGCACTCATGGAACTTAAAGAAGCCCATGAACATTGGGAAAGCCTAGGTCGATAAGAGTGTAGGACAAGGAATAGGTACCTTGTCCTCGTTTATTTGGAGCAGTAGACCTGCCCCCTGTACCATGATACAATATTTCTATCACAATTTTTACTACACATCATAGAAAACAGGGGGACAGAGAATGATTACTATTAATAAAGCTATTTTACATATTTTAGACTTTCATTCGGATATTCGAGTTTTTTCTGAAAGGGAATTGGATACCGAAGACAATAGCGTAAATACATTTTTAGCGAAACATATTGAAAAATCCTTTAAGGATTCCAATTTAAAAACAGGAAAATTTTTAGAGGGCAGTCAATTTGAAGAGGGGCTTATAGAATATTTTTATAATCGATTAGATTTTATTTCTTTTTCTCACCACATCGCCCAGCGGATCCATGAAGTGATGGAAAAGTCTGATCAATTGGATTCTATGGATGTGATTTTAGCGGATTTTGTCTTGGATGGGCAGAGGATGTTAGGATTATTATTTTGTCCTAACAAAATAGGATTTACTCACCAGGTGTTACAGGACACTGACAAAGTAAAAAATGATATTATTCATCACTACGCGATCTTACCGAGTACCTCTCAGAAACTAGAGGGCTACGCCTTTATTAATTTATCTTCTTTAGAAATCAAATTTCATGACAAAAAGCGTTCCATTAGTGGGGATGATGCTTACATTATTCCTGAATATATTATGCAATGTAGTTCGGGTATATCGCCCAAGGAAACAGTTAAGCTCATGAACGATATTACAGAAAGAATAGCCGACAACTATGGACAAAGCACAGTCATGGCCGTATCTAAAGCAAAGAATGTTATTGTGGACAACATTCAGGTTTCTGAAGATTTAGATGCTGAAGAATTAGGAAAGCAAATTTTTGCTTCTTCTCCTGCTATGCAGGAGGAATTTGTTAATGAAGTAAAAAATGCCGGTCTTTCCAATAAAGTAAAGATGGACAAAAATATTGCCATAAGACTAGGGAAAAATCACAAGATCAAAACCGATACAGGAATAGAACTGATTATTCCTGTGGATTACTTTGAGAATAAGGAATATATAGAATTTATCAATAATCCCGATGGGACCCTATCTATTCAAGTGAAAAATATTGGTCAGATTTTAAATAAATAGAAACCCGAGACAAAGCTATAAACACTACCCATGTTGAAGATGTGGGTAGTTTTTTAATGGAAAAATCCCAAAATAACACTTATCCACAGAAAAGAATAAAAAATCCATCAGGAGATGGTGGAATATGTAGTTTATTGAGTACATACATTTAAAATAGATAGAATTTCCAGGATATAGGGATAGACACTTTGTCCCAGAAAGGATGGATAGGATGAAAAGGGTTATAGGGATTAACTCCAATACCTATCACGGTTATTCCTTAAATGACGCAATAGAGGGAATAAAAAAGGCTGGTTTTCAGTATATAGAACTTACCGCCACCAAGGGATGGACTGAGCATGTCTTTCCCAATATGAGCTTTGAAAAACTATATCATATTAAAGATCAATTGAAAAAATCGGGTGTACACCCTTTTTCTATGAGTGGTCATTGTAATTTGATGGACAGGGACAGAATAGAAGATTTTATTGCGAATATTCGTTTGGCCGCATTTTTTGAATGTAGCTATATTATCTCTTCTATTGGAGAGGCCCATTTAGAGGATCGGGCGGAGGTATCTGATGAAGAGGTAGCACAGCATATTAAAGAATTAATTCCGTATTTAGAGGAGTCCAATTTGTTCCTAGGATTAGAAAATCACGGCAAGCATGGAAGGGGAAAACAATTAAAAACTATTGTGGACTTGGTAGACTCCCCCCACGTATGGATTAACTATGATACGGCCAATGCCATTTTTTACGGGGATGTGGATGTAGTAAAGGATATGGAAGCATGTATGGATAAAATTGGGCATATTCATCTGAAAGATAAGGCAGGTGCTCAAAAGGAGTGGAACTTTCCTGCCCTAGGTAAGGGGTATATAGACTTTCATAGTATCATAGAAAGGTTAGATAAAGCAGGAAATCATTGTCCCCTAAGTATTGAGATTGAATTTACTCAAAAAGGGCCACGGCATCTGGGAGAAATCAATCAGGCTGTACAGGATTCCTATCATTATCTTAAATCATTGGGACTGGAGGTATAAGGGGGAGTGAAGATGATTAAAATCGGCATTGTGGGTATGGGGGGGATGGGTGCAGTACACTATAACAACTATGCTCAAATAGAGGGATGCCAAGTGGTGGCTGTAGTTTCCCATTCATCCTTAGATCATAAAAAGGCAAAAGAATGGGGTGTATCGGCCTATAAAGATATTGCCACAATGACTGAACAAGAAGATATTGATGTTATAGATATTTGCACACCTACCTTTTTGCATAAAGAGCATGTTATGGAAAGTCTTAGTTTGGGCAAACACGTTATCGTGGAAAAACCTATTGCTCTGAGGAAAAAAGATGCCCAGGAAATGTTTGATCGAGCAGAAAAAAAGGGATTGCTTTTATTTGTAGGTCAGGTCTTACAGTTTACCAAGGCAGCAGAAATTCTTCATGAAATGGTAAAAAGCCAGAAATATGGGAAGCCCTTAGATGGATATTTTGAACGTATTACTGCTTGCCCCAGTTGGGCTCAAGGAGGTTGGTTGTTTGATAAGGAAAAAAGCGGACTTCTTCCCTTTGATTTACATATCCATGATTTGGATTTAATGATCAGTTTATTTGGTAAACCAGAGGGTTACTCCTTTACTAGCTGTAGAGGGCAGGATAAATCCTATGAGGAACATTACCGCTTTCATTATTCATATAAGGGACTAAATATAGTGGCAGAAGCCGCATGGTATAATGCGGATTATCCCTTTACCTCAAGGTGGAGGGTGTATTTTGAAAAAGCATTATTGGTCAATGACGGAGAAAATTTAGTTTTATACCAGAGGGAAAGGCCCCCCTACTATTTTGATATAGAGGAGAAAGTCAAAATTTCCACTGGTATTAATCTTCCACCTACAGGGATGTTTTATTATGAACTATCCCATTTTATAGATTGCATAAAAAGGGGTATTCCCTCTCCGAGGATAAGGCAAGAACAAATCCTGGCTGTGGTGGAAATCTTAGAAGAAATATCCAATGATGAAGGGAATTAACCCTAGAAATATCAAAAGACAGAGGGAAAATTCATGGAAGTAAATACTTTATTGTAAGGGGGATGTTAATGTGAAAAAGTTTCTTGTGATTTTACTTGCTGTTACCCTATTGCTTGTTCCTTTACTGGCTGGTTGTAATAGTAGTCCAGCGGATACCCAGTCTGATGCAGGAGCAAAAGAAGGGGAAAGTCAGGCGAAGCATAAGATAGGAATTTTAGCACCAGCTGTTACCCATGGATGGGTTGCTGCTGTGGCCTATAATGCAGAGGAACGCTGCAAAGAACTAGGGGAAGAAATTGAATATAATATTCAAACCAGTAATAATGCAGAAGAAATGACAGCCCAACTAGATGACCTAATGACTTGGGGAGCAGATGCTATTGTAGCTTTTCCCCAATGGGAAGGTATGGAAGTACCCATTCAAAGAGCTTTAGAAGCTGGCATTACCGTCGTGAACTTTGATATTGTCATTGATGAAGAGGGAGTATATCGAGTATCTGGTGACAATGAAGATATGGGTATACAAGGGGCAAATTATATTGTAGATAAGATTGGAACAGAAGGTACTGTGGTCATGCTAGAAGTACCTACCTCTGGATCAGTATCAGAGCTCAGAAAGAAGGGTTTTGTAGAGACTATAGAAAAAATTGCTCCTGACCTAGAAGTTATTACTTATGCTACCCAATTTACTAGGGAAGATGGATTGAAGGATTTTGCAGATATCCTAACCAGCAATAAGAAAATTGATGCGGTGTACTCCATGGATGATGAAACTTCCATTGGTGTGCTACAAGCTATTCAAGAGGCTGGTCGAAAAGATATTAAGGTTGTAACCGGTGGTGGCGGTATGCAGGAATATTTTAAGATGATGCCTGAAAATGAAGACATTTGGATTCAATCTGCCCTATACAGTCCTGCTATGGTAAAGGATGCTGTAGATGTGGCAGTGAAGGTATTAAATGGGGAAAAGCCAGAGGAAGTTACCATTATTCCGACCACTATTGTAGATCGAGATAATTATACTGAATTTTTAGATGACAATTCGCCCTATTAATTCCAAACTGTTCGAATTGATAGAAAAGGCAAGCAAAGAGGTTATGGCTATGCCATAACCTCTTATTTTGAAATAGGAAAGTTGGTCTTGCTGGCAAGGGCCCTATGAAGGGTAGAGGACTCCTTTTAACAACAAAAGGGATGTGATTTGATGAAGGTAGAAATGGATAAAATTTCCAAATCCTTTGGAAGTAACCTTGTTTTAAAAGAGGTTTCTTTTTCCATTAGGGGAGGAGAAGTCTGTGCCTTACTAGGAGAAAATGGTGCAGGAAAGTCTACTCTTATGAATATTCTAGGGGGAGTGATTCCCCCAGATTCAGGGGAGATTTATTTAGATGGAAAGAAAGCTACTTTCCCTACACCCGCCCATTCCCTAAATTCGGGCATTGCTTTTATTCACCAGGAACTAAACCTTATTAACGATTTACCTATATTTGAAAATATGTTTATTGGCCGGGAATTAAAAAAGCGGGGTGGGATTTTAGATCTAGAAAAAATGGTGAATAAAACCCAGGAAGTATTTCAGCATATGGGTGTGGAGCTAAATCCCCGCACTATGGTACGGGATTTAAATACTTCTTATAAGCAAATTGTGGAGATATGTCGTGCTATGATGATGAATGCCTCTGTAATCATTATGGATGAACCTACAACCTCGCTAACAGAACCTGAAATTTTAAGGGTATTTGAAATGATGAGAACTTTGAAGAATCATGGAGTAGGCATTGTATTCATTTCCCATAAGCTTGGGGAAGTTATGGATATTTGTGACAATTATGCAGTACTGCGTAATGGAGCTATGGTAGCAGAAGGCATGGTAGAAGATGTGACAGTGGATGATTTAGCCCGCTTTATGGTAGGCCATGATGTACATATGAAATCTTTACAAGGCCATGACAAAAGAGGTCATGAAATTATTCGAGTAGAAAATCTATCCAATGATATCCACTTCCGAAATATTAGTTTTTCTGCTTATGCAGGAGAAGTACTAGGGGTAACAGGACTTTTAGGAGATGGACGTAGTGAACTCTTTGAAGCCATTTTTGGAGCAAAGGAAATTACTTCAGGAAATATTTATCTACAGGGAGAACCTCGGGGAATATTCAATACCACCCAGGCCCTAGAGAAAGGAATTGGCTACCTTCCCCCAAATAGAAAGGAAAATGCCATTATTAAGGATATGAATATTATAGAAAATGCTTCGATTGTTACCTGGCCTAAATTTTCCAATAGAGGAATTATTCATAAAAAGATGCATAGGGAAAAGTTTAGTGAGCAGGTGAGGAATCTGAGGATCAAGATGGGTCTTGGAACTGACCCTATTTACAGCCTTTCTGGGGGGAATCAACAAAAAGTAATCTTGGCAAAGTGGTTAATTGCCAATCCCAAGCTATTAATACTAGATAATCCTACCCAAGGGGTTGACGTGGGAGCTAAAGAGGATATTTATGATATTATTCTAAGATTGGCTAGGGAAAACATTGCTGTAGTGGTATTGTCCAGCGAAGCCCAGGAGATCATCCGAGTTTGCAATCGGGCTCTAGTGATGTATCATGGGGTGATTCAAGGAGAAGTGCAGGGAGATACCATGAACCAGCATGATATTATGCGTCTTGCTACCGGCGGGACAATCAAGCAAAGTCAAGAGGAGGGATGCTAAAATGAAAATGGTGAAAGAAAAAAAGTTGACGGCATTTCTTGGTTGGTTCCGACATAAATGGACTACTCAACCTCTTTTTAGTACAGCTATTGCCCTGGCGATTATGATCATCTTACAAACTCTGGTATTAGGGTTTAACTATCCCTCCTTTGGAGAATGGTTTCATTCCTGGACTAACAACTGGATAAATATCTTACGAAACAATGCGGCCATTGGGATTATGGCCCTAGGAATGACCTTTGTCATTATTTCTGGGGGGATAGACCTAGCGGTGGGATCTACTTTGGTTGCCGTAGGAGCAGTGGTCATGATGCTTTTAGATGGAGGACCTAAGGGTATTCTTCTAAACTTAGGGTTTACAGGTGTACCAGCCTTTATTATAGCCATAATCATAGGCCTAATGTTGGGGGCTCTTTTGGGAGAAGGAATAGGGCTGCTGGTAACTAAGGGGAAAATCCCTCCCTTTATTGCTACTTTAGGAGCCATGAAGATATTCCGCAGTGTAACCCAGCATTTTATGCAGGGATACAATCCCACAGTGCCTAAGGGATTTTTGCAGATTTCTAGTCTTAGAATAGGAAATTATATGCTTATGCCTATTCTTTATTGGGGGATTATAGCAGGGATTTTGTATTTTGTCTCCCAAAGAACAACCTTTGGCAGGCAGATTATTGCCATTGGATCCAATGAGCGGTCAGCCAAGCTTTCTGGAGTAAATGTTCACCGGGTAAAAAGACGTATTTATGCCCTGATGGGCTTATTGGTGGCCTTTGCTGCTATTATCCAAGTGTCCAGGATTGGATCCATGGACTTTTCCAACGCCGGTAGTGGCAATGAGATGGATGCTATTGCAGCGGCTATAGTGGGAGGCACCAACATGAGTGGAGGACGGGGGACCATCATTGGGACAGTCTTTGGAATGCTCATTATTGCAGTGATGAATAATTTACTGAATATTTTTGGAGTCCCCCCTTTTCTAAGGGAAGCTTTTAAGGGATTGATTGTTATAGGTGCGGTGTTATTGCAAAAGAAAGATGAGGGTTAAAATGAGGAGGATGAAAATTGAAAGTTAAGATTGGAATCATCGGTTGTGGGAAAATTGCCCAGGTGAGGCATATTCCTGAGTATAAAGAGAATAAAAATGCAGAGATTGTGGGCTTTTATGGCAGAAATGAAGACAGAACTCAGAAGATGGTAGAAAAATACGGAGGGAAGTCCTATACTTCCTATGAGGAATTATTGGCCAATCCTGGAATAGATGCTGTAAGTATCTGTACAGCCAATCATGTCCATGCAGAAATGGCCATTGCTGCCCTTAAAGCGGGAAAGCACGTGCTGTGTGAAAAACCTATGGCTACTCGCTTAGAAGACTGTGAAAAAATGGTGGAGGTAGCTAAAAGGACAGGAAAGCTTTTGATGATTGGGCACAATCAACGCTATGCCAAAGCCCATGATAAGGCAAAAAAGTTAATCCAGGAGGGTGTGATAGGAGAAATTATCACCTTCAAAACTACTTTTGGGCATGGCGGTCCTGAAACTTGGAGTATAGACCCGGGAAAAAATGTTTGGTTTTTTCGTAAAAGTGAAGCTGGCTTGGGAGCTATAGGAGATTTGGGTATTCACAAAACAGATTTAATTCAGTTTTTAACAGGCCAGGTGGTGGTGGAGACTACCGCTAAGTTAGTGACTTTGCATAAAAAGGATGCTCAAGGTCATCCCATTGGAGTAGAGGATAATGCCTTTTGTATTTATAGAATGAGCGGTGGTATAGTGGGCACCATGACGGCCAGTTGGAATTATTATGGTCCAGAGGACAATAGCACCATTTTGTACGGGACTAAGGGCATTATGCATATCTATGATGATGCTCAGTACTCTATCAAAATAATGCTGAAAAATGGAGAAAATATTTACTATGATATTGATCAAATCCAAACCAATGACAATCAAAGCAAGTCGGGAGTAATTGACCACTTTGTGGAATGCCTCGTGGAAAACAAAGAGCCAGAGATTTCAGGGACGGAAGCTCTAAAGGCCATGAGGGCAGTTTTTGCCAGCATGGAATCTTCCAAAACAGGAAGAACGGTTGTGGTGCAGCAATATTAAGGAGGGATCTTGATGAAATTGGGTTTTGTCAGCGCAATTTTGGCAGATTGGAGTTTTGAAGAGGTTATTGATACGGCCAGTGACATGGGTTATCAATGTATAGAAATGGCCTGTTGGCCAAGGGGGAAGGCCCAGCGCCGTTATGCTGGGGTCAGCCATATTGATGTAGAAAATCTTACGGAGGATAAAGTTAGCTATATAAAAAACTATTGTACCAGTAAAGATATAGAAATTTCTTCTCTGGCCTTTTATCCCAATCCCATGGATGAGAATTTGGTCAAATGCCATGAAAATATTGAACATCTAAAGAAAGTCATTCATGCAAGTAGCAAGTTAGACATTCATAGGGTCACCACCTTTGTGGGGAGAAATCAAAACAAAACAGTGGAGGAAAATATTGAATTATTCAAGGAAATCTGGCCGCCCATTATTCATTATGCTGAGGAAAAGGGGGTTAAAATTGCTATAGAAAATTGTCCCATGCTCTTTGGGGAAGATCAGTGGCCAGGGGGGCAAAATCTCTTTACCTCTCCTAAAATTTGGCGACAGCTCTTTGAAATTATTCCCAGTGAATACTTTGGGATCAATATAGATCCTAGCCATTTTGTGTGGCAGGGCATGGACTATATTTCCCCTATATATGAATTTAAAGAGAGAATTTTCCACGTTCACTTTAAGGATATAAAAATACATCAGGATAAATTAAAGGATGTGGGAATCATGGCCTATCCCTTAGAATACATGAGTCCGAAATTACCGGGACTGGGAGATGTGGATTGGGGAGCCTATGTATCTGCCCTGACCGATATTGGCTACAAGGGTTATGCTTGCATAGAAGTGGAAGACAAGGCCTTTGAGGAGAGTAAAGAGCCCATCCTTGACAGCTTACGACTTTCCAAAAAATATATGGAGAATTTTGTGATCTAGGGACAGAGGAAAATCTGTTCCTTTTTTCTTTTAAAAGGTGTATAATTAAATTTTATAGGCTTAATTTACGTATAGAATTTTAAGGAGGAAAAATATTGCAAACAAAAGAAAATAAGATGGGTGTTATGCCCGTAAATAAACTTCTGATTAATATGTCGGTACCCATTATGATCTCTATGTTGGTACAAGCTTTATATAATGTTGTAGATAGTATATTTGTGGCGAGAGTCAATGAAAATGCATTGACGGCGGTTTCCCTAGCTTTTCCCATACAAAACCTTATGATCGCCATTGCAGTAGGTACTGGGGTAGGGATTAATGCTCTTCTCTCAAGAAACCTTGGAGAAAAAAATTACCAGAAGGTCAATAGTACGGCCAATAATGGTATCTTTTTAGGACTTTTAAGTTATGTGGCATTCTTGATCTTTGGTCTTCTGTTTTCTAAGACCTATTTTACAGCCCAGACCCATGATACACAGATTATTGGGTATGGGACTTCTTATCTAAGTATTATCAGTATAGCATCTATTGGGATATTTATTCAGATTATATTTGAACGATTACTTCAATCCACCGGAAAAACCTTTTATACCATGATCACCCAAGGAATGGGTGCGATTGTGAATATTATCTTGGACCCTATTTTGATATTTGGATACTTTGGATTGCCGGAAATGGGCGTAGCGGGTGCAGCGGTGGCCACAGTCATCGGCCAAATAGTGGCAGCAGTTCTTGCTATTATTTTTAATCTTAAAGCAAATAAAGAAGTTACAGTCAAGCTCAAGGGATTTAGGCCTAATCTAAAGACCATTAAAGATATCTATTCTGTAGGTATTCCTTCTATTATTATGATGTCCATCACTTCAGTGACTACCTATGGCATAAATAATATTTTAATCAAGTTCTCTTCTACAGCTACCGCTGTTTTTGGAGTGTATTTCAAATTACAAAGCTTTGTATTTATGCCTGTCTTTGGTCTAAATAACGGCATGGTTCCTATTATTGCCTATAATTATGGTGCCAAGTCTAAGGAGCGACTTATCAAAACCATTCAATTGAGTGTAGCCTATGCTCTTTGTATTATGATCTTTGGTCTAATCCTCATTCAAACATTTCCCGGAGGGATGTTATCTTTATTTAGTGCATCAGAGGATATGCTCAGTATTGGTGTTCCAGCCTTGCGTATTATTAGCCTAAGTTATATTTTCGCGGGTGTCAGCATTGTCGCAAGTTCTGTGTATCAAGCCTTTGGCAATGGTTTATTAAGCCTGATCACTGCTGTTTCAAGGCAATTGGTAGTGTTGCTACCTGCGGCCTATGGATTATCTCTATTTGGAAATGTGAATCTTATATGGTGGGCCTATCCTATAGCAGAAGTCGTATCTATTATTTTAAGCATTGTGTTTCTTAAATATATTTATAATCAAAAGATTGCCCATATGGAAAATCATGAAAGGGATATAACCACTGTGGCATAGGGGAAATATACCTCCTAGATGCTAACGACAATACCAAGGGAGATCTGCAAAAAAGTTTATAGGAATCTAAAAAGAGGGGAGACGGTTGTCTCCCCTCAAGTTGTTTAAAAAGTCCTGCTTTGTGTCATTCTCAATGTAGCGTAGCGGAGTGAAGAATCTTAAACCAGCTTAAATGCTAGATTCTTCCCTATGCTCACAGTGACAAATTCAGGTATTTTCCTTTATATATGTTTTTTAAACAGTCTCAGGGGAGACGGTGATCTCTCCCCAAGATGGTTGTTCATCCTCTCCTCCCAGTCCTAGAACTCTTTGTTTTTATATATTATTGTAGAGATACCAAAGGATAGAGCGTAGAGAAGTAGAGAAAAGAGCAAAAGAACAAAGCTTAATATCACGAAGTCTAGGGACACTAATACATTGAAGAATTTTGTTGTCATGATTTTTTGTCCATATCTTCTAAGGATATTGGGAATTAACATAAGGAGTAGATAAAAAATCCCATTAAAGATTTGTACTTTTCCTTGACTATAATATTGGAAAGGTAAATAAAGGGAAAAGAAAATCAGCGTAAAAGCTATAGCCAAAAAAATGGTAAATATAGAAGATGGGCTTCCCCTAAAGCTATCGGACATAAATACACCAATCAAGGTACTCAAAACAAACATAAGGATGTTAATGCCCAATGAGTATACCCCTAGGGTATAATATCTGGCCTTTACAATTTCTCTTCTTTTCACCGGAAGAGAATTGACAACGACATCTCCTTGGCTTTTACTCTCATGTTGAGACAAAAACATGGAAGCCACATAGGGAAAAACAAAGGCAAGAAAGGCATAAGCCAGTTGGGAGATGAAGAATACCTCTTGAGACATAATAACAAAGGTAAAGAGGATACCGACTATCCCTATAATAAAGTTTACATATTTTAATAGCTGGAGATCTTTCCAGATTAATGCTTTCAAAAATAACACCTCCTAATAAACATCCTTAGATTGATATAGCGCAATAGAGATCCCCAAAGACAATAGAAATATCCCTATCCCTAAAAGAGGAGATTGAATCCCTTTAAGCAATGTAGTAGAACCCTGCAGAACAAAATGGTTAGTCAGCAGAATATAAATAAAAACATGGGCTAAACGAGCAATTTTAGAAGGGAATATATAATGTAAGGGTATAGCAATAGATAGTGAGAATAAAGAGAAAAAAGAAACATCTTTTATAAGAGATATATGGAAAAACTCCAGAATGTTAAATCCTAAAAAATTTAAAATGCTCATATACAAATAGGTATAAGGAATAGAAAGCCCAAAAACAATCAGAGCAAAGATATATTTATTGACCACTACTTCCCATCTTTTTATCGGCAAGGAACCCAAAAGCATATTTGAATCCAGAAGTTCCTCATAGGCAAAGGAAATCAGAGGGAGTAAAAACGTAAAGGTAGAAACACAGGCAAATATCATAATCCCAGGGTTTTCCATGCCCGTGATAAACAAGAGCAATAGAGGATAGAACAGCAATAAAAAATAAGTTTGTTTATTCCCAAAACTTAAAATAAGATCCTTTTTAATCAACGCAAACATGTTATTCCCCCCTTACCATATAAACCATAATGTCTTCTAGACTAGGTTTTTCTATTATTACTTTATCTTTTAGGGTATTTTGTATGATTCTTGGACTTTCTGTCAATCCCTCAAATCCAACTTTAGTTTCCCTAAGGGAGATAAAGTTTTTTCGAATGGAGGCATCTAAAAGATGGGGTGCTCCTTTTACAATTTTAAAAGATTCTAGAATTTCATCCTTAGACTTAGAGAATATTATTCTCCCTTTATTGATAAAGGTAATATAATCGGCAATCTTTTCTAAATCTGTGGTGATGTGGGTAGAAAAGAAAATAGATTTATTTTCATCTTGAATAATATCGTATAAAATATCTAAAATCTCTCTTCGAAAAACAGGATCTAGACCCGAGGTGGGTTCATCCATGATAATCAATTCTGCCTGGTGGGAGAGGGCAAGGCTAAGAGAGAACTTCATCTTCATCCCCTTAGATAATTTCTTTATTTTCTGCTTTGGGTCCAAGTCAAATCTTTTTAAATACTTTTGAAAGGTGTCTTCTACCCAATGACTATAAAAAGGGGAAATAATATCCTTCATTTGTTTTATAGATAAATCTTCATAAAAATAAGAGGAATCATAGACAAAACCTATCCGATCTTTGATTTCTTTCTCCTGTTGTACATTGTCTTTTCCAAAAATTTTAATTTTACCCTCATCTTTTTTCAAAAGATTCATGATGAGTTTAATGGTGGTGGTTTTCCCAGCCCCATTGGGTCCGATAAAACCCATAATATACCCTGGTTCTAAGTGAAAAGATACATTGTCTAAATTGAAATTTTTAAAGGATTTGGATAAATTCTCTACTTGTAACATCTCTATACCTCCTGAAATAAAATCTGTAGCATTTCTTGAACTTCTTGATGACTTAACCCTAATAATTTACTTTCTTTGACCACTTCCAAAAGTTTTTCTTCTATAATCTTTAATTTCTTTTCCCGTAAAAGTTCTTTGTTCTGCATGGCCACAAAGGAACCCTTTCCTTGCATGGTTTGGATAAAACCTTCTTTCTCCAATTCCTCATAGGCTCTTTTGGTGGTAATCACTGATATTTGCAAATCCCTGGCAAGGCCTCGAATAGAAGGCAAAGCATCTCCCTCTTGTAGATGGCCCCTTATGATCATGCCTTTAATTTGACCGGCAATCTGTTGATAAATAGGTTCATTGGAAGAATTGGATATCATAATTCCCATGACAACCCTCCTTCTACACAGCTGTGTATAGTGTGACTATACTGTATATATATTATATTAACAGTATAGAAAATATATACTTTTTTGTCAATAAGTTTTTTGAAAAGAGATAGAGAAGAAAAGAGAAAAGTTTGCCTTGCTAGCAAGGAACCAAGCTTTTCTATATCACTGGAGCGACCTTGGCCGCTTTCTTGTAAAAATTTAGTTGTATTTTTGAAAGTATGGGAATATAATGAGTTATAAGACAAGTTAATAAGTCAAATAGGTTGCATGAAGATATGCATGAAAAGGGAAACAGGTTAAAGTCCTGTGCGGTCCCGCCGCCGTAAAGTATAGTATGTGCTGTTTTTACTAGCCACTGGGAAACTGGGAAGGCAAAAACAGTTTTTGTACTGAGCCGGAAGACCTGCCTATATGAAGGAACAATTGGAAACTTCACGGGATATGAAGTGTTGTTCATGGTGACCAGAAGATAACATTCTATATATACCATAGAATACAGAGAAAAAACCCTTTCCCGTGAGGTGGAAAGGGTTTTTTCTGTTGGCAGGAAAACAAATGAAGTAGCAGCTGATGGCTTATATTTATTGAAGGAGGTAGATCATGGGGAAATTTGATGAAGTATGTTATACTTTTATGCCAGAGAAAAGTATGTTCTGTGATTTTGAAGTATTGACCGATGGATTAAGTAGTTATCTGGGATTGGTGCACTCTATAGCAAAACAGGAGAACTATCCTAGAAATTTACAGGAAGATGTATTATGGTTATGTGAAATGTCCCTTCACGTTAACGGTTCCTTAAGAGGAAAGTTAGCGGTGGAGAAGGAGGACTTGGAGAAACTGCACAAATTGTATCAAGAGTATCAGGCCGATATAAAGATTAAACATTTCACTTTGCCTACGGGGTCCTATCTGTCCTGTCAGATAAATATTGCTAGACATAAAGCCAAGGAAGTGGTCAGGCTACTGAATAAAATTCATCGAGAGGAAAAGGAAGTCCCCTCTATACTTTTTTCCTTTACCAATTTATCGGCCAACTTCTTATATATACTAAGCCTTTATGTCAATATTTTAGATAAAGAGGAGAACAAATTATTTACATCCAAAAGTTATGAATTAAAAATATAAGAAAACAGCACAAACTTCACCACTTCAAAATAAAAAGGAGGAAAAGTAAAGATGAATAAAAAAGTAGGCATTATTATTGGCGTTTTATTAGTAGCGGTATTATTATTTGTAGGTTACAATACATTCCTGTCTCCCAAGGGAGTAGAAGGAGAAAAAAAGGTAGTCATACAAGTGGTTAATGAAAAAGAAGGGGTAGATAAAGAATTTACCTATACTACAGATCACGAATTCCTACTGGCCCTTTTGCAAGAACATGAAGAAGAGTTAGGAGCAACCTTTACGAAATATGATTTTGGTACAATGGTTACAGGACTGATGAATTATGAGGCTAAGGAGAGCGAAAGTGAGTATTTTTATATCACCGTAGATGGGAAAGAAGCAGAAACAGGCCCCCAGGAAATCCCTATAATGGATGGAGAACATTACAAATTTGAGCTACAAAAATTCTAAAATGAGAGCCAAGGATATTGCCCTAATCGGGCTACTCAGTGCTACCATTACAGGGGGGAAATTAGCCTTATCCTTTATTCCTAATGTGGAAATTGTGACCTTGCTTTTTATTATTTATGCCAATGTCTTTGGAATAAAGAGGACTTTCCTAGTATCGCTCATCTTTACCACCACGGAAATATTTATTTATGGATTTAGTACATGGCTAATCGTATATTACTTTGTTTGGCCGTTGTTGGTGGTGCTATCAGGAACCTTAGGAAAGAAGGTAAAAAGTGAATATGGCTTTGCCATCTTAGGCGGGATTTATGGATTAGGTTTTGGAGCATTTTTCGCTGTGGCAGAATCCTTTTTCTATGGTTGGGCCTATGGCATTACCTATTGGGTAAGGGGATTGCCCTTTGATATCATTCACGGAGTCTCCAACTTTATCCTAATATTAATACTTTTTAAGCCTTTACAAAAGGTCATTTCCCATCAAGGAAAAAGAATAATTCTAGACTAAGGACACAGAAACAGGTCTTTATTTCAAAAGAAAATAATAGATGCTTTATCTCTAAAATAATTTATTTTTAGCCATCTTCATATCTTCCTTTCCCATGAAAAGTGTGCATATTGCACACTTTTTTCTTAATGCAGGAAAGGAGGTCTTGCTAGTAAGGGACCAAACTTTCTTAAAGCAGAAATTCTAGGCTCCTTGTTTCTTTTCCCTCTTGTTCCTTGGGGAAGACATTGATACAATAGGCTTATGATGGAAAGGAGAGATGAAAGTGAAGATGGTATCGTGGAATGTCAATGGTCTTAGGGCCTGTATGAATAAAGGATTTATGGATTATTTTAAGGAAGTGGATGCAGATATTTTCTGTTTACAGGAAATAAAACTACAAGAAGGTCAAATAGATTTGGACTTAGAAGGATATGATATGTACTGGAATTATGCAGAGAAAAAGGGATACTCCGGTACAGCTATTTTCACAAAACATAAACCTTTGTCGGTAAGATATGGAATAGATAGGGAGGAGCATGACAAAGAAGGGCGAGTCATTACCCTAGAGTTTGAAGACTTTTTCATGATAACTTGCTATACTCCAAATTCCCAAAGAGGTCTTGCAAGATTAGCGTATAGAATGGAATGGGAAGAGGAATTTAGACAGTATTTAAATGAATTAGATAAAGAAAAACCTTTAATTCTATGCGGTGACTTAAATGTTGCCCATAAAGAAATTGATTTAAGAAACCCTAAAAGCAATACAAAAAATGCAGGCTTTACTATAGAGGAACGGGAAAAAATGACAAAGCTATTAGAGTCCAAGTACATTGATACCTTTAGATATTTTTATCCCGAGAGGGAAGATGCTTATACTTGGTGGTCTTATATGAGACAGGCTAGAGATAGAAATGTTGGTTGGAGAATTGACTATTTCATTGTATCAGAAAGATTAAAAGATTCATTAAAGGATAGTGAGATTCATTCAGAAGTTTTAGGAAGCGATCACTGTCCCATTGTTTTGACATTAGAAATATAGCCATTAAAAGCCTTGAAAATGGCAGGAGGAATCGTTGTGAACTTATTAAGTGTAGAGAATATATCAAAAAAATATAGCGAAAAAGAGCTATTTCATCATATAAGTTTTGGAATACACGAAGGGGATAAAATTGGACTGATTGGCATTAATGGCACAGGGAAAAGCACTTTGCTCAAGGTACTTATAGGACAAGAGGCAGCAGAGGATGGAAGAATTATTAAAGGGAACGACGTCAGGATTGAATACCTGAGCCAAAATCCTTATTTTGATCAGGAATCTACAGTTTTAGAGCAGGTATTTCAAGGAAGTGCCAAGGAAATGGAGATCATTAGAGAGTACAATAAAGCCTTAGAGTCCCCAAGGACGTCCAGTGAGGAAATCATTAGACTAAGTCAGCAAATGGATGCTTTGAATGCCTGGGAATTAGAAAGTGAGGCCAAGACCATCCTTACAAAATTAGGCATTACAGATTTTAAAGCCATAGTGGGAAAGCTATCTGGGGGGCAGAAAAAAAGAATAGCCCTGGCATCGGCTTTGATTAAACCCAGCGATTTACTGATCTTAGATGAGCCTACCAACCATTTAGATGATGACTCCATTGATTGGTTAGAGGGATATCTAAATAATCGAAAGGGTTCTCTCTTGATGATTACCCATGACCGGTATTTTCTAGATAGAATCGTGAACAAAATTATAGAATTGGATAAGGGAAAGCTCTATGAGTATCAAGGAAACTATCAGTATTTTTTAGAAAAGAAAATGGAACGAGAGCAATTACAGAGTTCTTTAGAGCAAAAAAGACAGCAATTGTATAATAAAGAGTTAAAATGGATAAGAACAGGGGCTAAGGCTAGAACCACCAAGCAAAAGGCAAGAATAGGGAGATTTGAAAAGCTCAAAGAGGGAAAAACAAACCTAAATACAGAAAAGATGGAGTTATCTGTAGGAGCTACAAGACTAGGACGAAAAGTAATAGAAGCAATCAATATCTCAAAAAGCTTTGGAGATAAAAAGGTCATCCAAGATTTCAGCTATACTCTTTTAAGGGATGACAGAGTAGGCATCATAGGAGCAAATGGCAAAGGAAAATCTACCTTAATCAACATTCTAGCAGGTAAAATAAAGCCAGATACCGGTAGGGTAGAAAGTGGTGAAACCGTAAAGATCGGTCTATTTTCCCAGGAAAGCTATCATATTGATGAAAAGCTTAGGGCCATAGAATATATCAAAGACGCAGCAGAATATATAGAAACTGCCCAGGGAGATAAAATAACCGCCTCTCAAATGATGGAAAGATTTTTATTTGATGGTACCCTACAATGGACCTATATTTCCAAACTTTCTGGGGGAGAAAAAAGAAGACTGCACCTTTTAAGAGTATTGATGGAGGCGCCTAATGTACTTTTATTAGATGAACCTACCAATGATCTGGATATAGAAACCTTGACCATTTTAGAGGACTATTTAGAAGGTTTTCCAGGGGCGGTGATTGCGGTATCTCACGATAGATATTTCCTAGATAAAATAACCGAAAAAATATTCTTATTTAAGGAGCAGGGAGAGATAGAACAACATACGGGGAATTATACTGAGTTTTTATTGTCCCAAAAAGATAATCTTGAAGAAGACAGTCAAGACAAAGAAAAGAGTCCTAAGGAGAAAAAGGTCAATATCTCTTACAAAAGGAATAAAGAAAAACCTTTAAAATTTACTTATAAAGAACAAAGAGAATATGAAACCATAGATGATGAGATTACAGAATTAGAGGATAAAATAGAAAAAGTAGAAGCACAAATGGGGCAAACAACGACTGATTATATCCTTCTTCAGGAATTGACAGAAGAGAAGTCTAAGCTGGAAACAGCTCTAGAAGAGAAAATGCAAAGATGGGTATATCTCAATGAATTAGCTGAAAAAATTGGACAATAGGAAAAGGGATAGGAATAGGTAAATTTCCATAAGAACCCAAGAGAGGGTAGAGGATATGTTTTATAAGTCAAGTGAAGGGCAAACAAAATGAATAATGAATTTCTAGAAGGATAGCTGCTACATCTAATGATAGTAGATAAATAATAAAATTAAAAAAGTATGGAGAATAAGTGAATCCAAAATTTGATGAATGGGGAGATGAATATGTACAGTTTTATGAATGATTATAGTGAGGGAGCCCATCCACAGGTTCTAGATCTCATGATCAAAGCAAATTTAGAACAAAATGGAGGATATGGGCAAGATATTCACAGTGAAAAAGCAAAGGAATATATGAAAAAGGCTATGGAAAGGGAAGATGCAGATATTCATTTTATTCCTGGAGGTACCCAAAGTAATCTTCTTGTGATTGGTTCCTTTCTTCGTCCCCACCAATGTGTGATTTCTGCGGATACCGGCCATATCACAGGTCATGAATCAGGGGCTATAGAGGCAACTGGACATAAGGTTATTAGTGTGCCCTGTAAAGAAGGGAAACTTACACCCTATGAAATACAGAGAGCCCTTGAGGAAAACGCTGAAGAGTATACACCTCAACCAAAGATGGTATATATATCCAACTCTACCGAGTTGGGAAGCTTATATTCTAAGGCAGAATTAGAAGCTCTTCATGCTATCTGCAAGGAAAAAGACTTACTTCTCTTTATGGACGGTGCCCGCCTTGGTTCAGCTTTGATGAGTGAAGCCAATGATTTAGCATTAAAGGACATTGCAAGGTTAGTGGATGTTTTCTATATTGGCGGCACCAAAAACGGTGCATTATTAGGAGAAGCTATTGTTATTCTTAGGGATGAGCTCAAGACAGATTTTCGTATCCTAATGAAGCAACGAGGAGCTATGATGGCTAAAGGATTTGTCTTAGGCATCCAATTTGAAGCCCTGTTCCAAGATAATCTGTACTTCGACCTGGCAAGGCACGCCAATAAAATGGCAGAGAAAATAGCCAGTTCATTAGAAGCCTTGGATTATACCTTTTATGAGAAGCCTGTCTCCAATCAGCTATTTATCACACTACCCAATACTTTACTGGAAAAGTTATCAAAGGAATTTAAATACACAGTACAAGAAAAGCTGGACAAGGACAGGACAGTAATAAGGCTTGTTACCTCTTGGGCTACCACAGAGGAAAGTGTAGATGCCTTAATCGAATTCTTCAAGAAAAATAGATAAAAATAGGGGGTGAATCTATGTTTGTCGGGATTTGTACCTTAGAATGTAGAATTCAAGAGGCCCATTCTCTTAAAGAAAAAAGAAGTGTTGTGAAAAGCGTGATGGAAAGAATAAAAGCTAGGTTCAATGTTTCCATTATTGAAGCAGATCAACAAGACATTTGGCAAAGGGCAGAAATAGGTTTTGCCTGTGTATCTTTAAGTCAGATACAGGCAAGAAAGACGGTAGAGAAGATAATAGATTTTATAGAAAAAGATCATCGGTTGGAAATTATGGACTCTGCTGTGGAGATCCTGTAGGAAATAATATAAAGGGGGAAGAAATATGGATCTTATAATTCGTAATGCAAGGCTTAGAAACAAAGAAGGACTATGGGATATGGGAATTCAAGAGGGGAAAATCACAGCCCTAGCAGAGAGGCTGGAAGTCAAGGCCAAAGAAGAAATAGATGCCAAGGGGAATCTAACCACCCCAGCTTTTATTGATCCCCATATCCATTTAGATAAAGTCAATATCGTAGATGTAGTACGGGAGAATAAAACCGGTACCCTCACAGAGGCTATTGAAATTATTTGGGATAAAAAGAAAAATTATACTACTGAGGATGTGGTAGAAAGAGCAGGCCAGGTAATCAAAATGGGGGTATTAAACGGCACCACTCGCATGAGAACTCATGTGGATATAGATACCATAGGAAAGTTAAAACCCCTAGAAGGAGTACTTGCTACCAAAGAGAAATATAAAGACATTATGGATATTCAAACCATAGCCTTTCCCCAGGAAGGAATAATCAAAGATCCCGGTTGTGAAAAACTCATGGAAGAAGCTATGGAAATGGGGGCAGATATTGTAGGGGGCATGCCTGCCAATGAGAATACTCCGGAAGACAGTAAAAAACATATTGAAATCTGCTTTGATATTGCGGAAAAGTATAATGCAGATGTGGATATGCATGTGGACGAAACCGATGATCCCTTTTACAGAACTTTAGAAATGCTGGCCGATGAGACCATAAAAAGAGGATGGCAAGGAAGAGTTACCGCAGGCCATACTTGCGCCCTAGCGGCCTATGATGACCACTATGCCAGCTATGTCATTGACAAAGTGAAAAAGGCCGGTATTCATATGATTACCAATCCAGTTACTAACCTAATGCTTCAAGGGAGAAAGGATAAACAGCCTATAAGACGAGGGATTACTCGAGTCAAGGAACTATTGGAGGCAGGAATCAATGTAAGCTTTGGACAAGATTGTGTCAAAGATACCTTCTACCCCTTTGGAAAGGCAGATATGCTAGAAGTCGCTTTAGTTACTGCCCATGCAGCTCAAATGAGTTTACCCCAGGAAATAGAAAAAGTCTTTGATATGATTACCCAAGATGCTGCCAAAATCTTGGGCGTGAAAAATTATGGAATAGAAGAAGGGAATATCGCAGATATCGTCATTATAGATGCAAAGACACCCCGAGATGCCATAAGGCTTCAGCCCGATAGACTTTATACCATTAAAGGGGGCAAAGTTGTAGCTAGAAGTCAAAGCAATAGGGAAATACTTCTATAGATAAAATAATCGTGAAGAAACATCTAAAGAGCAGTCCACCCCTAGGGGGAGGCTGCTCTTTTTTAAATATAGGATAGTTAATTCTTGTGAGTAAGGGGGCCCTTCTATAGCCCTAAAGTGACCATAGTCATTTTCCTATAGTTTTTGGGGGATTTTGTAGAAAATTAGGGTTATTTATTTATTGTAAATTTTGGAACTTTACAGTATAATAAAGGTGGGTTAAACGTTTAACCTAATAATGAAAAAGAAAGTAGAAGATCATTATGACAAAAAAGCCGGTAACCATTAAAGAAATTGCCAAGGAGGCTGGGGTTTCCATTGCCACAGTTTCTATGATATTTAATAACAAGGATAAAAGCATTAGCCAAGCAACTCGGGAAAAGGTATTAGAAATTGCTAAGGAGAAAGATTATATTCCCAATTCAATGGCGAGAAGTCTTGTGACCAGACAGAGCAGAACCTTAGGGTTGGTATTACCAGATATTGTAAATCCATTTTTCCCGGAGATTGCCAGGGGTGCGGAAGATAAGGCAAGGCAGGCACGATATAGCATCATTATTTGTAATACAGATGATAACTTAGAACAGGAAGATAAGTATATTGACATTTTAACAGAAAAAATGGTAGATGGGATTATATTTGCCCATTCTGCAGACCGAAAAGACATTGCTAGAGAATCTCGAAAATATAGAATGCCTATTGTGTTAATTGATAGGGACTATGCAATGCCAAATGTAATGGGAAAGGTGCTTATAGACAATCAGAAAGCTTCCTGCAAAGGGGTAAATTATCTTTTGGAAAAGGGATATAAAAAAATTGCCTATATTGCAGGTTCTATGAATACACAAACGGCCAAAGATAGATTAGATGGATACAAAAATGCATTGGCTCAAAACAAAATTACCTATGATAACCATTATGTAAAAATAGGTGAGTACAAAAGTCAATGGGGTATGGAAGCCACAAGACAATTGTTGGAGGAAAATATACCCTTTGATGCGATATTTTGTGGAAACGATTTAATTGCTATAGGAGCTATGAAAGCCCTTAAAGAGGCCTCTTTAAGGGTGCCGGAGGATGTTGGGATTATGGGATTTGATGATATTTATGTGGCCAGTATGGTAGAACCAGAGCTTACAACCATTAAACAGCCAATTTATGAGATGGGTTATCGGGCGGCAGAGATACTTATAGACGGTATTGAAAATAAAGAACAGCCAAGAAATAAATCCTCGGAGGGAAGAAAGATAATTTTAGATACCGAGTTAATTGTTAGAAAATCTAGTTAAAGGGGAGAAGGCTATGATCGCAGTAGTGGGGAGTTTAAATATGGACTTGGTGATTAATGCAGATAGAATTCCTAGATCTGGGGAGACGGTGATGGGAAAAAGCTTTAAACAAATTCCTGGAGGGAAAGGAGCCAACCAAGCCGATGCTATTGCAAAGCTAGGATGTGAAGTACATATGATAGGTTGTGTAGGGCAAGACGCTATGGGGAGGATTTTGAAAGATTCCCTTAAAAGGGATGGGGTCAATATAGAGGGAGTTTTGGAAAAAACCGATGCTTCCACTGGAGTAGCCTCCATTATCGTTGATCCTAAAGGGAATAATGTGATCACCGTGGCACCAGGGGCAAATTATAGGTTAACTGTGGAAGATATTGATAATTTTAGTCCAATCATTACCACAGCAGATCTTTTGCTCCTTCAGCTTGAAACTACCTTAGAAACCGTTAGAGAATCCTTGAGAATAGCTAAATCAGCAGGAAAAATGACGATATTGAATCCTGCACCAGCAGCTAAGCTGGATAAAGAAATTCTTATGAATACAGATGTTTTAACACCCAATGAAACGGAATTGGAGTTATTAAGTGAGTATCCAACAGATACCCTGGAAGGGATAGAGATTGCCGGAAAGAAAATGGTAGACAAAGGGGTAAAAGAGGTGGTAGTAACCTTGGGCCATAAGGGATGTATGTACATAAATAGAGAAGAAACAAAGCATTATCCGGCATATAAAGTGAGAGCCATAGATACGACAGCTGCCGGAGATAGCTTTAATGCAGCCTTGGCCGCAAGCCTCAGTAAGGACCAAACCATGGATGCTGCCATTGCATTTGCCATGAAAGTTGGTGCAATGACCGTGACAAAGGAAGGAGCCCAGACTTCCCTTCCCTTGTTAAGAGAAGTTGACCAATTTGAAGACTGGTTCAATGGGCAAAACACGATGTAAAGGAGGAAGGCAAGTGAAAAAAAGCACGTTATTACATTCGGAAATTTCCTATGTGATATCTAAAATGGGGCATACAGATACTTTAACCATTGGGGATGCCGGACTACCTGTACCAAAGGGTGTTCAAAGGATAGATTTAGCAGTATCAAAGGGCATACCTAGTTTTATGGAGGTTTTTGAGGCCATTTTATCTGAACAACAAATAGAAATGGTGATTATGGCTAAGGAAATAAAGGAAAAAAGCATAGATCTTCATCATAAAATTTTGGAGAAAATCTGCAGTCTCAAACAACAGGATAACCGAGATATTCAAATATTCTATGTCTCCCATGAGGAATTTAAAGAAAAAACCTTAGAGAGCAAGGCCATTATTAGAACTGGCGAATTTACACCCTATGCAAATATTATTTTGGTATCGGGAGTAGTCTTTTAAAACCAGTAGGATGTAGAAATTGGAGGGGGAATTATGCCTGAAAAAATTATATCCATGAGGAATATCGTAAAGAAATTTTCTGGCGTCCGGGTATTGAATAAAGTAGATTTCAATATTTATAAGGGGAAAATTATGGCACTACTAGGTGAAAATGGTGCAGGTAAGTCTACGCTGATGAAAATCCTGACAGGGGTATATTTAAAAACTTCTGGCGAAGTGTATTTCCAAGGCAAAGCTGTAAATTTCACCAGTACAAAAGAATCCCAGGACAGTGGAATAGCCATTATTCATCAAGAGCTAAACCTCGTTCAGCATTTGTCTATTGGGGAAAATATATTCTTGGGTAGGGAACCTGTGACCAAAGCGAAAAATATAAAATGGGCTGAGTTATATGAGGAAGCAAAAAAGTGGCTTGACAAACTAGGACTAGAGGAAAATCCTAGGGAGCTTGTGAAAAACCTAAGTGTGGGAAAACAACAACTTATTGAGATTGCGAAGGCTCTTTCTTTAAATGCTAAAGTAATCATTATGGATGAACCCACAGGAGCACTTACCATTGCTGAAACCCAAAAACTATTTCAAGTCATCAAAGAATTAAAACAACAGGGCCATAGTATAGTCTATATTTCCCATAGATTAAATGAAATATTTGAAATTTGTGATGATGTCACTGTGCTCAGAGACGGAGAATGGGTAGGGGAAAAGCCTATTGGCCATTTAGATCAGGATAAAATTATTGAAATGATGGTGGGAAGAAAACTAGAGGAACAATATCCTAGAACCCAAACTCAATTGGGAGAGGTTGTTTTGGAAGTAAAGGGGATGACCAATAAATTTGTAAACAATGCATCCTTTAGCCTCAGAAGGGGTGAGGTCCTAGGAGTTGCAGGTCTTATGGGTGCAGGAAGAACAGAACTTGCAAGAACCCTTTATGGCATTTACCAAAAAGACAAAGGAGATATTTTCATAAGGGGAAAAAAAGTAAAAATAAACAATCCGAAAGACGCCTTAAAACATGGAATTGCTTATGTTTCAGAAGATAGGAAGGCCAATGGGGTTGTATTGAACCTAAATGTGATTGAAAACGTTACCTTATCCTCCCTAAAGTCCTTTGGTGGAAGATTTGGAAACATTAGAAAATCCCAGGAAGAGGTGGCTACTCAAAAGTATATAAGAAGCATGTCTATTAAAACTTCCAGTGCAAAACAATTATTAAAATTTTTAAGTGGAGGCAATCAGCAAAAAGTTTCTTTGGCAAAAAACTTAAATACAAATCCTGAAATTCTGCTTTTAGATGAGCCAACTAGGGGAGTAGATGTTGGGGCAAAAAAGGAGATTTATGAACTCATTAATCAATATAAAGAAGAAGGAATGAGCATTATCATGATCTCTTCTGAAATACCAGAGATTTTAGGGATGAGCGATAGAATTTTGGTTATGCATGAAGGGAAGATAACAGGGGTCTTGGATATAGATGAGGCCAATCAGCAAAATATTATGAGCTTAGCTGTGGGAAAGGAAGTGAGATAAAGAATGAAGATATCCTTAAAGGAAAGATCGTGGAAAGATATTTTATCCAAAAACAAGCCATTGATTGTATTATTCTTTTTGATTATTGTGATGAGCATACTAAATGATCGATTTTTAACTTGGTCAAATATTTTAACCGTATTAAGACAGACTTCCATCAATGCAGTTATTGCTACAGGCATGACTTTCGCCATACTTATCGGGGGGATTGATCTTTCGGTAGGATCGGTTTTAGCCATTTGTGGAGCCATTGCGGCTAGTCTCATATCCTCTGGGATGAATATTGTAGTTGTCATCATCATTACTTTATTGTTGGGATTAGCCGTAGGAATAATCAATGGTCTTTTCATCAGCAAGGGGAGATTACAGCCCTTTATTGCTACCTTGGGTACCATGACTTTATTAAGGGGATTTACTTTGGTATTTACCCAAGGAAAACCTATTCGTGCTGGTGGAGCCCAAGGTTCTGCTATCTTTTCTAAGATTGGAACAGGATATTTATTTCGTATTCCTATTCCCGTGTACATTATGATTATTGTATTTATTATCGCCTATTATATTTTAAATCATATGAGAATTGGTCGATATACCTATTCCTTAGGCTCCAATGAAGAAGCCACGATGTATTCAGGGATTAAGACCGATAATATAAAACTATTTGTTTATGGATTCTCAGGCTTATTATCTGCCTTAGCAGGCATTATTGTCACAGCAAGACTGGGATCAGCACAGCCAACTGCAGGAGTAGGCTATGAATTAGATGCAATAGCTGCGGTGATCATTGGCGGCACTAGCATGTCTGGCGGTATAGGGACAATCTATGGAACGGCTATAGGAGCCTTAATCATAGGGATTTTAAATAATGCCCTAAATCTTTTGCAAGTTTCATCCTACTATCAGGACGTGGCAAAGGGGGTAGTCATATTAATTGCGGTTCTATTGGATAGAAAGCAAAAACTATCCCAATAGGAGTAGACACTGTACAAGAATTTAACCCCTAGTAGGGTTAAAGATAAATCAAATTATAAGGAAAGAGGAGGAGGAAAATGAAAAGGATCAAAAAGGTATTCGCATTATTATTGATATTGGTTTTAGCGGTTGGTTTCTTTGGGTGTAGCAATGAACAAGGAGATAAGGCTCCAGAGGGAGAAGAATCAACTGCGGGAGAACAAAGTAGTGCTAAAATTGGTCTTGTGGTTTCCACATTAAACAATCCTTTCTTTGTAGATTTAAGGGATGGGGCCCAAGCCAAAGCAGATGAATTAGGTGTGGAGCTTGTAGTCCTTGACTCCCAAGATGACGCGGCAAAAGAACTTGCAAATGTAGAAGATCTTATTACGCAAAAAGTTGATTTGATTATGATTAACCCAACTGATTCAGATGCAGTAGGTAGTGCAGTAGCAGCAGCTAATGAGGCAGGAATTCCTGTGGTCACCCTTGACCGATCCGCAAGCTCTGGGGAAGTTGTTGCCCATATCGCTTCAGACAATGTGGCAGGAGGAGAAATGGCAGGAGAATTTATTATTGAGAAATTAGAAGGTGCTGGTAAGGTTGTTGAATTAGAAGGAATTCCAGGAGCATCAGCAGCCAGAGAAAGAGGAGAAGGATTCAACAAAGCTATTGGGGAGAGCGATATTGAAGTAGTGGCAAAACAAACTGCAAATTTTGATAGGGCAGAAGGGCTTTCAGTAATGGAAAATATTTTACAGGCCCAACCAGAGATTGACGCAGTATTTGCTCATAATGATGAAATGGCTCTAGGTGCATTGGAAGCAATTAAGTCCTCTGGTAAAGAGATCATGGTTGTAGGATTTGACGCAACAGATGACGCCGTTGCAGCAGTAAAGGATGGCAGTATGGCAGCAACCGTACAACAGCTTCCAAAGGAGATTGGAGGCCAAGGTGTAGAAGCAGCTATGAAGGTGATCGCTGGGGAATCCTTAGAAGATTATATTCCTGTAGATTTAGCACTTGTTAAAGAATAGAGCAATAATTTGGAGAATAAAATAGGTATTTTACTGTACTCCATCTAAAGAACTTCTAGAATTTTGAAGGGTTTTTAGATAAAATGTCTAATAAGATAAAATATCTAGCGCAATAAATAAGAGACTATCTAAGGGGGAAGATCTTGTGAAGGTAATCATTATAGGTGGAGGACAGGGAGGAAGTTCTATCCTAAAAACACTAAAAAAAATGAGAGATATTGAAATAGTAGGGATAGTAGATGTAGATGAAAATGCACCAGGAATAAGACTAGCCCGGGATTTGGGGATATCCCATAGTGATAGCATTAGGGAGATGTTAGCGGAAAAGGTAGATCTAATTATTGAAGTTACAGGAAGCCACAAGGTAACAGAGGAAATCAATTTACATAATATCCATCATGCGGAAATTATCCGCAGCACGGCGGCTAAGGTAATGACTATTCTTGTGGGCAATGAAGAAGAACTCACCAATCAATTAGAAGTGCAAATGAATGAAATAAGGAATATTGGTCAAGTCACAGAACAAAGTGTGGCAAAGATGCATGATAGTATAGAGCAGACGACGGCTCTTAGCAATAAGCTTAATCAATTTGCCGATATTACCCTACAACATGTGCAGGAGACCGACCAGATCATTAAATTTATCAACAAGATAACTCGCCAGACCAATGTTCTAGGTCTAAATGCCTCTATAGAAGCTGCCCGAGCAGGAGAGCATGGAAAGGGTTTTGCTATTGTAGCAAAGGAAGTACAAAAGCTGGCTGCTAATAGTGAAGAATTTACCAAGAAAATAACAGAAATCTTAGGGAAGATTAGCGAAGAAGTCTTCTCTATTCATAAAGAAGTGGATCAACTGAATGATATTTCTCAAAATCAACATGAGGTAGGGCTAGAACTAGAAAGGGCAACAAAGGAATTGGCGACATCTTTAAAATAATTTTAATCAATATAAAACCTTCGGGATAACTCCGAAGGTTTTATATGGATGGGGAATTCCTTCATTGCCAATAGGATATTTTGGAGGATATAGTCCTCTCTCCATCATAAGTTTTATGCTTTGGAAGTTCCTTTAAGATACTTATATCTCTTAAATTGTTTCACATAGACTATAGCAACGATCATAATCAAAATACAGAATAGCACGATAAATCTTTCCTTCTGGCCCTTTTTTTCCATACCTCTACCAAAGGTGCCTTGCCCTCTTATAGGATTTTTATTTTGATGATTTTCTTCTCTAAGGTTTCTATCCTGAACTTGGCCAGGTCCATTCTCAGGAGGTTGGGGAGATTTATCTTGATTAAATTTCTCTCGATTTTCAAAGTTGGGAGGTCCGGATTTTTCATTGGGTGCAAAGGCAGCAGCTTCTTTAGGCATATCATCAGGTCTATCTCCTCCACCACCCATACTACCAAGGGCCTTTAAGTCCAAAGCTACCGTACCAGCTGTTGCTTCTCCTTCTAATTGGGCAAGAACACTATTGGCTCTTAGTTTCCCAAATTCTTTTAATACGGGGAGGGAAGCTTTATACTCTTCATAGGGATAAAAAGCAGTAGCATCATTTTTAACATATTCATTAATTAGACCATCTACCTGATCAATGGTTGCCTTAAATAGTCCGCTTTTAAAATAAAGCTGAACAGCTTCTTCTAAATAGTGGTTATACCTTTCCTTATACTCTGGAACCTCAAGGAGCTTACTCATCAAGGGATAGTTTTCTGCACTTCCACTATAGGGCCTATCAATAGCTAGATCCACCGCCTGTTGTGCTCCCTCAACTTGGAATCCAGCAAAGGACATATTTAAGTCCCATGGGAAAACGGAAAAAATCCCATTTTTCTCATATAAGAGATAGTTATGATGAAAATTACTAATATAACTATCTTGATTTACCAATAGGGTATTTACTGCAAAGTATCTAAGGATTTCATCCACATCTAAATATTTCTCTAAGTCTATTCCCTCATTAAGGTGCTTAATCATTTCAACTACCTTGTCAAAATCTCTAGAGGTAATCTCTGTTTGAGCGTTATCCTTAATTCCTTGATAATTAGAATGTTTTTCATCTACCCACATAAGGGATGACCCCTTATCCTCTGGCTTATAAAGATTTCCATAATCTTGCTCAAAATTTCTCTTTAAAAAGCTCTCTTTGGTACCCTCTACAGCAAGATAAAGCCCCCAGGGTTCATCATTGATACGGATATTGGAAAAGGCATATAAGGGCGTTGTAATTCCCATTTTTTCAAATAAATCATAAGAAAGGTATTCCTTCATATAGGTTGTATCGCTCATCATATTATTGATCACTAGCTCATCTAACCCATAATAGCTTTGTTCCTTTACATATTTGTCAAATTTTATTTTAAAGCTAAATCGATTGGTGGTATTGTCTCTAGCGACCATACTCAGACTAGAGTTCCCCTTGGGGCGTATACCAACATTATAAAAGGTTTCGCCATTAATGGTGATGTCTGCATTTCTATATTCTTCATTTGTAGCATTTTCAAGAATCCAATCCCAATCGGTTTTGTCCATTTGTATATTTATTTCAGCTACCTTATCTTTATTAAACAAAAGATGGGCATATTCTGCTGGGGTAGTTGAGCTTGAAGTAACTTCTAGACTTTTAGGAGATAGGATGAAAAACAAGGTTAAGCCTATTCCCACAGTCATTCCTAGGATAATTATTCTATTGATATATTTATTTTCTAGCATTGCTCCCTCCTCCTAGGACATATATTCTCCGTTATAGCTTACAAGTACAGCGTTGCTGACTCCTTCAATTCTACTTAAACCATTGACAAAATCTGTTGACATATTTTAAAGTCGAACTTCTATGGACAACTCTATCTGACTTTCAGAGGATAGGGTCTTTGATTTTACTACATATTTATTTACTTTCGTCTTAACAAACTCCATTACATTATTTTCACTTTTATCCCCGGCCATATTCACAAGCAGAATATAGGGGTTGTCAGTACTTTTTTTGTTCACAAATACCAGTAACACTATTCCTATAAATAAGGAGCCCAGTACTGCAAGGGGGATAAGGCCTGCACCAAGAACAATTCCAACACTTATAGACCAAAATAAAAAGGCTATATCAATGGGCTCCTTTACAGCAGATCTAAACCTTACAATAGAAAGTGCACCTACCATACCTAAAGAGAGCACTACATTGGATGTAATAGCGAGTATGATAAAGGTTGTAATCATTGTCATAGCCATCAGTGAAGCGCCAAAGTTAATGGAATACATCACGCCTTTAAAGGTCTTTTTGTACACTAAAAATATAAATAGACCTAATACAAAGGCTAGTCCCATGGCAAGGACCATGTCTAAAAGAGAAAAGGATGAAACTTTTTCAAGAAAACTTGATTTGAAAATATCATTAAAAGTAGTAGGTTGATTTGTTGGATTCATTTTCCGCCTCCATAATTTTTGATTAGCCATATAATCGACTGGCTGCATATTTGGATACTGAGATGCTTCTATGTTCGTTTGTTTGTAGGATATCGCTGATTATTCCGGGTAAAAATTCATCATATTTCACCTCCAAAATATGATATCCTGAAGGATATATCTCCATTGTAGGTAAAACAGGATTAAGCAAATCCTTAGAAAAAAGCCCAGTTTTTATATGACCATCTATAGTAATTCTTACATTTCCAGGCTCATATCTGTAGGCCTCCCTGGTATAGTCTACTAATGTTTTAGGCTGTAAAACTTCATTTTTCATTTTCATATAAAGCTCTAAAATCAGTGGATTCTCTGAATTTGACATCCAAGAGAGATCCCCTTTGAGGATTGCTTTGCACTGTTCATCACTTATTTGTATAGCTTCTTTTAATGTTAATCCCCTTATCTTACTTTTTTTCTCCAGTTTAATAAAGGAGGAATCATCGTTGTAAAGGCGTATTCTAAATTTTTCTCGTTTCCCTGTGCCATTTAGCTTTTCTAAAAGAGCCTTATCATAAGGATTATCAAAGTATAAACTTCTAACTTTATATTTTCCATCCTTTAAGGCAAAGTCATCTGGTTTCATAATATGCTTTAGCCTGCTTCTCACAATATAGCTATCTAAAGTGTTAATACAGTGCTTTATTTCATGCCTGAATTTTAATTGATCCATTTTCTCACCCCTAGTATAATTGTTATTTGTATTTACTTTACTTCACTGATCTTAATTCAGTCTTAAATGAAGCCCTTGGGCTAATGGGTAAATTGCTTTAGGGTTAAGTTAATTTCCAGTTTATTTCTACCCCTGCTTACTATAATGCTTATGGTATCTCCAACTTTATGCTGATCAATTATTTTATTAAATTCTGCCAGGGTACTTACCTCTGTCCCTTCAACACTTTCTATGAAATCCCCAGGTTGAAATTGACGAGCATCATCCGTTGCTTGTAAAACATATAAACCTAGTCTTTGTATTTTATAGAGCATAGCTGTCCTTTCATTGGATACATCGATTAAGGATAATCCAGTATCAACTCTGCCTTGTACATATCCATGGGCGATGAGATCTTCAGCCACTTTTTTTACTGTGTTTGCGGGAATGGCAAAGCCTAATCCCTCTATATCAGAGCCGCTGGATTTGGCATTAACAATTCCAATGAGTTTTCCATATTGATTAAACAATCCCCCACCTGAGTTTCCAGGGTTAATGGCTGCTGAGGTTTGCAGTAAATTCATGGTTTCTCCATCAATAACAATGTCTCTATTTAATGCAGATATAATGCCTTCTGTTACCGTTCCTCCTAATTCCCCTAGAGGATTTCCTATGGCAATAACCGATTCTCCTACTGCTAATTTGGAGGAATCTGCATATTGGACGGGCTGTAAATCCGTAGCCTTTATTTTGAGCACGGCTAAATCGGTTTTGGCATCTGTGCCAATAAGGGTTGCCGCATAATTTTTTCCATTGGTAGTGGTAACGGTGATTTTATTTGCATCACTTATAACATGGTTGTTGGTTACGATATATCCATCTTTGGATAAAATTACCCCACTTCCAGCACCTTCAGAAATATATTGTCTCATTCTAAGGCCTCCCGTTACGGTTTCGGTAGTAATTTCAACCACAGAGTTTGTAGCAAAGTCGGCTATTTCAGAATAAGACAGGGCTTCCCCTGAAGTATTTTTTGTGTTCTTTAATGATATATTATTGTTTAAGATGCTTTCCTCTGATACAGTAGCTTTTGAATACAAATGCTGTCCAAAGTATGCCCCTATAAACCCGGCAATGCCCGATAGAAAAATGGGACCTATAATGAGTAAAGCTATGGTGAGTCTTTTAAAGCTCTTTGTCATATCTAAAACCTCCATCCTCGATTGAAAAATGATTTACATGGGATGCCTACGGGATAAACATCCTTTTGCTTCCTGATCCTACGCTTATCTTATAATGGAATCCTTAATTCAGTCTTAAATGGAAGATTTTTGTATCTATAGTCCATTTAAAATTGTTTTAAGGTAGATATGATATAATGCTAATAAATATTTTTAAAAGGGCGTGATGGGGTATGAAAGCATTGTTAGTTGAAGATGAAAAGCAATTGTCTGAAGCCTTAATACAAATCTTAAAGAAAAACAAATATACAGTAGACGGAGTCTATAATGGGGAAGATGGACTAGATTATGCTTTAACGGGGATTTATGATGTGATCATTCTTGACATTATGCTGCCTAAACTCAGTGGACTTGAAATATTAAAAAGGATACGACAGGAAAATATATCTACTCCCGTGATCATGCTTACCGCTAAGGGGGAAATATCAGATAAAATAAGGGGATTAGACTGTGGAGCAGATGACTATCTCCCAAAGCCATTTTCTACTGAAGAACTGTTGGCAAGGTTAAGAGCATTAGCTAGAAGAAAAGGGGAAGTGATCAAAGATGAGACCTTATCCTTTGAAGATTTTTCCCTAAATTTGTCTACTTACCTTCTTGAGGGAGAAAAAAATAGTATAAAACTTACGGCTAAGGAAGTGGAAATTCTTAAATATTTTCTACTTAGACCGGGAAGGGTAGTGAATAAAGAAAATCTATTAGTAAAGATATGGGGCTATGAATCAGAAGCAGAGAATAATAATCTGGAGGTTTATATCTCCTTCCTAAGGAAGAAGTTTCAGTATATAGGTACAAAAGCTAAAATATCTACCCTCAGGGGAGTCGGTTACAAATTGGAGGCATAATATGTTTAAAACCTTACAACGAAAATTTGTTATGATTAATATGTCACTATTAACCTTTGTCTTTGTGGCTATTTTTGCTGCAATCTATATACTCACTGCCTTCAATAGTCAACGGCAACTGACCTTTACACTAAATCAAGTGATGAATATGCCTCCTAAACTCTCTCCCATTGAATCTAGAATGGCTACAAGTTTACTAGTGGAGTTAAATAACAATAATGAATTGATTGTGTTTTCTTCATTTATTACCATGGAGGAGGAAGTTATTAAGGAGGCAGTTTCTAAGGCTATAGAAGTGAATAAGAGTTCTGGGAAAATTAAAGTAGGAAATTATAAATATTCTTTCTTAAAGGAGGAAGTACCCTTTGGCATAAAAATAGCCTTCGTGGATAGAAAGCCTATGGAAGAAAATCTAAAGAACATGCTAAGGATATTTATTGTTTCGGGAATGGGAAGTTTAATTTTATTATTCTTAATTAGTCTTTACTTAGCCAAGCGAACCATCCAGCCTATTAAGGAAACCTTTGAAAAGCAAGAACAGTTTATTGCCGATGCCTCCCATGAACTGAAAACTCCTCTAGCGATTATTAACACAAATTTATCTGTAATTGCCTCAAATCCAGAGGAAAAAATAAACAGCCAGGCAAAATGGTTAGGTTTTATACAGTCTCAAACAGAAAGAATGTCAGAGTTGATCAATGATTTGTTGTCCTTGGCAAAAATGGATGGGCTTAAACAACCCCTCCTTATGCAATCTTTCAATTTAAGCAATATTTTAGAGGGAGTGTTGTTATATTTTGAAGCCTCTATCTTTGAAAACAATATTATATTCAAGAGTCATATTGAAAAAAATATATCCTTATATGGGGACAAGGACAGTCTTGAGCGAGTCATAAATATATTGATAGATAATGCCATTAAAAATACGCCTTCCCAGGGGTCAATTTTTGTAAATTTACTCTCTAAGAAAAACATGATAGAAATGGAAATTAAAAATACTGGTAAGGGAATTTCACCAGAAAATATTGATAAAGTATTTGAACGATTTTTCCGTGAAGATTCTTCCCGGGCGAGGGAAAGTGGAGGCTATGGTCTGGGGTTAGCCATAGCCAAATCCATTATCCAGAAACATGATGGAAAAATTTATGTTGAAAGTAATGTAGGGGTAGATACTACTTTTGTTGTGAAACTACCCAAGGAAAAGAATAAGGGATCATTGCATTAAGACTTTCATGATTTTTTTACTGAATTCTATAAACAATTGGTAATTTAAAAGGTCATAGAGATGAAGATGTTAAGGATAATCATAAAACCTCGAAGAATTCTTCGAGGTTTTTTGTAGAAAAAGGCAATTGTTTTTTAGTCTAGGTTGAGTTTTTTATCTAAAATATGGTAGGTTGCTCCATAAGAAACTATACATCCAATGAAAACAGTAAGGATGACTATTGGAAAAGCTACTTGAGGAAGAGTAGATATTAAATAGGTATCTTGAAAAATAAAATAACCAGAAGTAGCAAGTACTATCAGGAGAAACAATTGTATAGCCATATAAAATACAGCATAAGAGACAAAAGATGCCACTAGCTTCTGCTTAGTAAACAATTGACCTACGGCAATGGCGATATACACCAATAATATATTGAAAGTCAAACTTAAGAGGGCAAGTATAGTAAATTCTATACAGAGTAACACCCAATTGCCACCAAAACTAGCATTTAATGCTTCAAAGGTTGTTGATATAACCTCTATAAACAAAGAGATATTATCCATAGTCCCAAAGACGATAAATAGAGAAATCAATACCGCCATCAAGCTAGTAAAAAACCAAAATAAAGTCATCAGCAATTTAGAGAGAATTAATTCATGGGTTTTTACCGGTAGGGTAAACATTAAATATCCCTCACTGCTTAAAAGATTTTTGTAAAATCGTATAATCATGAAAAGAACTGTAATCACTAAAATAGCAATACTTAATATTATTTGTACAGAGGTGAAAAAATTAGTAATGATTTGAATAAGACCCTCATCCATACTTAAATGAAGGGTAAAGCGATTGATCACAGAGATACATACAAGAACCAGATACAAAGGAAAGAATATTCTTGAGGTAGCCTTAAATTCATGCTTCATTAATCTTCCTAACATTTAAATACCTCCCTAAATAGAGAATCGATGGATTTTCCTTCCTTTAGTCGAATATCGTCTACAGATGAATGTAGGGTGATATTACCATCCTTCAGAAAAACTACCTCATCTAAAATCTTTTCAATATCGGAAATAAGATGGGTGGAAATCAAGATGGTGGACTTTTCTCGATAATTTGAAAGAATGGTATTTAGAATATAATCTCTAGAGGCAGGATCCACACCTCCTATAGGTTCATCCAAACAATAAAGGTCGGCTTCTCGACTCATGACCAAAATCAATTGTACTTTTTCTTTGGTTCCCTTGGACATAGTTTTTAATTTTTGCTTGGGATCAATGTGGAGATCAGTTAACATACCATAAGCTCTTTCTTTATCAAAGTCTTGATAAAAATCTTGGAAAAAATCCATGACCTGATCTACTCTCATCCAATCAGCCAAATAAGTTTTTTCTGGTAAATAAGAGACCCGTTTTTTTGTAGCAATCCCTGGTTCTACTCCGCAAACTTCGATCTTTCCCATATCCGGCACTAAAAGGCCGCTGATTAATTTAAGTAAAGTGGTTTTTCCACTGCCATTGGGGCCTAATAGTCCAATAATGCGTCCTCTTTCTAAAGTAAGATCTACATTGAAAAGGGCAGTAAAACCCGTATATCTTTTGGTAATGTCTTGACATGTTAAAATAGGATTCATTCCTTCATCTCCTTTACAGTTTTTGTCATCATCTCTAAGGTTTCATCATTTTCTAAACCCAATTGCTTCATTTTTTCCAAAAAGTCCATAATGAGCTCCTGAGCGGATTGCCTTTTTAACTCCTTAATCATTTCTAAATCAGAAGTAATATATCTACCATTGGTACGCTGGGTGTAGATTAAATGGGTCCGTTCTAATTCAGATAAAGCTCTTTGCATAGTATTAGGATTCACCCTAGCCTCTGCCGCCAGATCCCTTACCGAGGGTAACCGATCTCCAGGACGGAAAAGACCAGAGACGATCCCTGCTTGTATTTGTTCAATGAGTTGAATATAAACCGGACGCTCTGAGTCAATATTCCATTTCACTATAACAACTCCTTTCCCATCACTACTGTATTATTGTATTAATCATCTAATACAATAATACATAATATTTCCTAGAAATGCAATAGATTTTTTCATGCTATTTCTTATGGGCCATAAAGGAAACTAGGGCAAAGCCTTAATCCCTTTCAACAACCCAGCCCTGGATGTCTTTCAATAATTATGCTTACAAGAAGCAACAATTCTTTTACCTCCTATATGCTAGGATAGTGATGATCCTAAATACCTTTATAATCGTTAGAAAGGGAAAATTATGGGTAGATAATACAATACCAGCAGAAAATCTTTCACTTCTATTTAAGCCTAATATCATGGGTTATTGTATTATTCACAGGAGGTACTTGGGATTCTTATTTTGAGATGAAAGTATAATCTGCTCACACAAACTGTTCTAATAAGGAGGGACAAAAGTGAAAAAACAAAAGGTTGTTACAAGAAATGCGCCCATTGAAGATATCAGCACCTTGGGACCAGTAAAGAGCGTAGCTTTGGGGATACAACACGTATTTACTTTATTTGCTTCCACAGTATTGGTACCTATTTTGACGGGACTTGATGTAGGGGTAGCTCTCATTATGTCGGGTATTGGAACCTTACTTTTCCACTTCATTACCCAAGGGAAGGTGCCAGCCTATCTAGGTTCATCTTTCTCCTTTATCGCCCCTTTGATTTTTGCAGGAGAGTTATATGGCCTTGACTATGCTAGAGGAGGCATTGTCATAGCAGGACTTATTTATGTTATTGTAGCTTTGCTGATTTCTGTTTTCGGAGTGGAGAAAATTCTTCGGTTTTTCCCACCTATTGTCACCGGGCCTATTATCATCGTCATTAGTATGACCCTAGCACCTAATGCCATAAACATGGCCTCTCAAGACTGGTTATTGTCCTTAGTTACTTTGGCGGTGATCATTAGTGTAGCTATGTTTGGAAAAGGATTTATGAAAATCGTTCCCGTTATTATGGGACTTATTGCTGGTTACGTACTGGCTGCTGTTTTGGGTAGGATAGATTATACTCCCATTGTAGAAGCTGCATGGATAGGAATGCCAAACTTTGCCTTACCGAAGTTCAATGCAGGTTCCATCGCCATTATAGCACCTATTGCGTTGGTCACTATTGTGGAACATATCGGGGATGTGTTGGCTATGAGTGGAGTGGTGAGAAAAGAATTGTCCGTAGATCCAGGTCTTACGAGAACACTTATGGGAGATGGGGTTGCTACATCTATATCAGCCTTATTTGGAGGACCAGCCAATACCACATACTCACAAAATACAGGAGTAGTGGCTTTGACTAAGGTGTTCGATCCCAAAGTCATGCGAATTGCCGCCGTTATTACCATTTTAATTGGATTGGTTCCAAAGCTAAATGCCTTTACTAGCACCATCCCTTCACCAGTTATTGGAGGAGCAGTCGTCGTACTCTTTGGAATGATAGCATCTATAGGGGCTAGAACTCTTGTGAACAATCAAGTGGATTTTTCGAAAACAAGAAATATGATTATTGCCGCTGTTATATTGGTCTTTGGTTTAGGGGGAGCTGTCATTGAAATAAAAATTGGCTTAGTGGACATCAAACTAGTAGGAATGGCCTTAGCTGCTATTGTAGGAATATTCCTAAATGCCATTTTGCCAACAGAGGTAGAAGATGAAGAAGAAGCATCCATGATGTAGTGAGAAAATTTAAAACCGAGGGGATTGGCCCCTCGGTTTTTTCCTGTAGATTATTCATCAATTAAATTTTTTTCAAATTCTTCTATCATCTTTTTGGTCATCATTCCTCCGATAGGTCCTCCAGTGGCTCCGTTTACCCTAGAGGATGTATTGCCTTGATATTTCCCATCTAAGCTTATCCCTATTTCACTGGCAAATTCCATTTTCAATTTATCCAGTGCTGCTTTAGCCTCTGGCACTAAGGGTCTTTTTCCCATAATGAACACCTCCTTGTAATGCTTAGTCTGATTCTTTCAGAACAAAAACATACTGGAAGTGCTTCCCTTCACAGGGAGTGTGTGCAGATCATTTAGAATTTCTTTTTTCTATTTTGTGTCCCTAAACTTACAACAATCAAAACCAATATGGCCAAGGGGCCAGCAATCAATATACTGTTTAAATCTCCAGGGGTCTTTAAAAGGACATCCCAGACAAGTACCGTACCGCCACCGACTATGATCGAGGAAAGACCCCCTGCTTTAGTAGCTTTTTTCCAAAATAGAGCCCCTAATAATGCTGGAGTAATTGCCGCTCCATACATGGAATAGGCATACATCTGTATATCCAAGATAGAGGGGAAGAAAGTTCCGATAACGAGTGCAAATAATGCCAATAGGATAATGCAAACCCTTATGGCGACAATTTTTTCTTTATCTGTAGCCTTAGGTCGAAATAGCCTTACCCAAATATCATAGATGACATTGGTAGAGGCCGATAATAAATAAGAGTCGGCAGTGGTGACAAATAAAGCCACAGAGCAGGCAATAATAAGACCGCCCACTATGGTAGGTAAGCCCATGGCCACCTGAAGAAATGCTGTATCAGGATTTTCTAGATTAGGGAAAAGTACGATGCTGGTGGCAACTAAAGCGATGACCAGAAAGTCCAATAGTAGGGCTAAACCGAATAATCCAAAACCAGATCGAGTGGCCTCCTTAGGATCCTTAGCCGCACCAAAACGCTGGTATATATTTTGTTCTCCCAACACCAAAAATATTACAGGTAACATATATCCAATCAATTGAACATTGCTTAGTCCTCCTGTAACTGTAGTTTTTTCTGCAGGCAAAGCAGCTAGTAGGGCGGATAACCCTCCAGCTTGACTGACAGCAAGGGGAAGGCCAATGATCATGGCGGCAAATATAATTAATGTTCCTATAGCATCCGTATAGGCTACAGAAACTAAGCCCCCTACAACGGATATAAAAACAATAAAAACTGCACTGATAAATGTTCCCAAGGGTACGCTAATACCTGTAACCAGGTTTAATATATAACCTCCCGCTGTAAACTGATAGGACACTATCCCTATATAAGCCAGAACAATACATAGAGCGACGATTGTCCTTGCAACTACACCATACTTCTCTTCTATCAATTCAGGAAGGGTATAACTTACCTTTTCCCGAATACGTTTTGCTAAGAATAATGCAATTAAGAGCAACCCTACGGGCTCCCCTATCAAAAAGAAGATGGCGGCTATGGGTCCCCGTTCATAGATGAAGTTTGCCGTACCTGTAATCATGCCACTACCCATCCAGGTGGCAAGTAGTGTGCCCACTAATACAGGAAAGGGCAGTACCCGTCCAGCAGTGACAAAATCATCGCTATTGGTAATAAATTTTTTATTTAAATACCAACCGTATATTGAAATACCTACTAAATATGCTATGATAAAAATTAAATATGTAGTTTCCATGTTTACACTCCTAAATAGTTTCTTTTAAATGACCAAGTCATGTTAAAGATTTTATTCATTAAGATATTCTTCCCCACCTCCTATAATTATTATTTCCCTTTCACACCACGATCATTACAAATATTTGCTAAAAGTAAATTTATTTTTTGTGAAAGGACAATTATTTAACAATAATATTATTGTAACATATTTTGATGAAAAAATAAAAATAGACATAGGAAACCTAGCTTTCAGAGTAAAATATATATGGAATAGAAAAAATTGATAAAATGTAATCGTTATAGTATAATGAATAAAAGGCCCTAAGGGCAAAAACTCTTAGGGCCTATTTTTTATCTTTAATTTTCTGAAAATTAAGTAAAGGGGGGTTAGATATGCCAGTAGAATTAATATATTTGTTGGCATTGCTTGTTACCATTGTGGTTGTATTTATTGTAATGAAAAGACCCATATATGAAGCCATGTTTATTGGTTATGGGGTAATGATTGTTGTGTTGGGGAGATATGACAAGTTCATAGAATTTTTGGTAAAACCAGCTACCAATACTTTGTTTTATGCTATTGTAGCTTTTTTATCCTTAGCCTTTATCTTTGGTAAGACCAATGTGGTCAATGCCATTATCGATTTTGTATTGTCCATAGTGGGTAGACTTAGTGGAGGAGCTGGCTATGTAAGTCTGGTTTCCAGCACATTTATGGCGGCTTTATCGGGGACAGGTCCTGGCAATGTGGCGGCTACAGGGGTATTCACCATACCTGCTATGATTAGAACAAAATTCCCTAGGGCCTTAGCTGCTACTGTAGAGATGTCTGCCAGTTCTTTAGGTCCTATGATTCCCCCCTCTGGCACCATTCTTTTGGCCTTTGGGGTTTTGGATGCCTTGGAGCCTGGGAAATACCCCCTATCTAGCTTTTGGATAGCTGTTTGGGTCATCGGAATATATTTCATTTTACAAAGGCTAATCACTTTATTTTTATTCTGTAAATACTATAAAGTAGAGCCTGTACCCAAAGAAGAATTACCTGATTTTAAAGAAACCATCAAAAAAGGATGGAAGGCCCTATTGGTGCCAGTGATTATCTTTTTACCTTTATATTTAGATTTCAAATTTGGCAGTACTTTTTTTACCGCTAGACTCGGGGAAGAAGGGGCTAAAGCCTTTTCCAGTAGCGTCATCCTCTTTACTCCCGGAGTAGCTGCCCTTTATTCTTTATTTATTAGTAGGGATAGTATAGAAGGAGGGCTTAGTTTTTCAGGGATGTTAAATCTTTTTAAAGACGGCATCAGGCAAATCACTCCTGTGGCGGCCACTGTTTACTTTGCTTACTCCATTTCATACCTTTATGGAGAGGCCAATGTAGGGGCTTCTCTAGGAGAATATGTCCAATCCTTTCACATGTCCAAGATGCAATTGGCCATATTCATTCCTCTACTGACGACATTTTTAGGAATGATTTTACCGGGATCTTCCCAAATTGCTATATTTGGGGCAGGCATTGTGGGCACCTTAACGGCTGTGGGCGTTAATCCTATTATCGCTGCTGCCATGCTTCCTGCCATAACAGGAGCTTTAGAAGGGATGACACCTCCCCTGGCCCTAGCCATGTATGCTGCTATGGGTATAGCAGAGTCCAATATAAAAGAAACCAGTAAACTTGCTTATATTTGGGTATTGGCCCATCTAACGGTGGCTATACTTATCCTCATGGGACTATTACCAGTTTTCTTTATTTAAGGAGGGAAAAAAATGTTTACATCTATAGAACGTGTTTTGAAATATATATTTAGCTTGTTTATTTTGATTTCTCTCTTAGGAGGAGGTATTGTTTTTATCCTATTTGTCGTGGCCATTATTGCAGGAGGAGAGAGGGGAAGCACAATGGCTATCTATGCTGCCAGTGGGATTATGCCTCTATTTATCAAGATAGCTGCCCTAGCTATTATTGTGGGTTTATTTTATCTTTATTTAACCAAAAGTCACTCTCTATCTTTACAGGATGAAAAGAATAGATAGAGCTATGCATTTTTATGGATAAAAAACGTTATATTTTAGCATTATATTGATTATATTATAAAGGAGTTGGGTATTAGAATAATTAAGTTGGTAATAAATTACATACAATGTGAGGAGGAGAATGTAAATGTCACAATATCATGAGCCAGTAGAGTTGCTCGATGAAAAGGCAAGGGATATCAGCAGAGCATTAAACAGTTTAAAGGAAGAGGTTGAAGCTGTAGATTGGTACAACCAGAGGGTAAATGCATCTAAAGATGAAGAATTAAAAGCCATCATGGCCCATAATCGAGATGAGGAAATTGAACATGCCTGCATGACCCTTGAGTGGCTAAGAAGAAATATGGGGGGCTGGGATGAAGAGTTAAGTACTTATTTATTTACTGAAGGACCTATTACCGAGTTGGAAGAAGCTGCTATGGGTGAAGAAACAGGAGAAAGCTCTTCTAGTTCAACCGGTGGACTTCAAATTGGAGATTTAAAATAAAGTAAGGAGGTTTTTTTATGGATATTTTAAAAAGAGGCTTAGCACCTATATCAGCAGAGGCATGGAGTGAAATTGATGAAAAAGCAGCAGAAGTTTTAAAAAGCCGTCTTTCTGCAAGAAAAGCTGTAAAGGTAGATGGACCTAAGGGATGGGACTATACAGTTATCCCTGAGGGGCGTCTTATCTTGAAAGAGGATGAAAAAGATGTAAAGACAGGGGTTTTCCAAGTGAAGCCCTTGGTAGAAGCCAGAGCTAGTTTCACCTTGAATCGTTGGGAAATGGATAATGTGGCCCGAGGAGCTCGGGATATTGACTTAGATAACTTGGAAGAAGCGGTAAGAAAGATTGCAGAATTTGAGGAAAATGCCGTTTACAAGGGTTATGAAGCAGGAAATATTCAAGGGCTTGATCAAAGCACCGCCCATAATATCATTCCCTTTGGCAATGATGACCAGGCCATCATGGATGCCCTTTCAGAAGGAGTAGTGACTTTGAAGGAGCACTATGTAGAAGAAGCCTTTACTTTAATTGTCGGAAAAGAAGCCTATAAGCGATTGCATAAAAAGTCCCAAGGATACCCATTAGTCAAGAGAATAGAGTCTTTATTGGGAGGAAAGGTTTTATACAGTACCGTGGTAGAGGGAGCTTATCTCATTCCATACAATCATGATGATTTGGAATTTACCATTGGCCAGGATTTCTCCATTGGATATGAAGGCCATGACGATAAAGAAGTAAGACTTTTTATCACTGAAACCTTTACCTTTAGAGTATTGGATGAAAATATTATTATAAAATATAGAGTATAAAAGAATTATTTTCACTCGTTGTGCTCGTTAAATGGAGAGTTTGCTTTGTACAGCTGAAAGTGTTTTAAATCAAGTGTTTGAGCGTAGCGAGTTTTTGATACTGCTGAAGGCAAATTTACAAGCTCTTAACCTTGGAACATGAGAAAATCGGAATTTAACTAGCACAACAGATTATTTTATAAGCATAGGTTTTACCCTAGAAGTTCTTGAGGATTTCCAGTAGAATAATCTAAAGAAGACCATCATGCATTGCCATGATGGTCTTCTTTAGATTATTGATAAATAAAAGGACTAGGGGTGTTTATACAATGATAAAATTTAAAAATAGAAAAACAAAAATTATACTTTCTTGGACGGGAGTTATTTTATGGATGGTGATGATTTTTGCTTTTTCTGCTCAACCAGCAAAACAATCAGCAGGTTTAAGTGCCAAAATAACCCAAAGCATAATATCTATAGTGGATAAAGTGATGCCCTTGGATCTAGATACCTTTATGACGGTACAAAGAGTAGAATATCTCCATCATATTATAAGAAAGATGGCCCATTTTTCAGTATATCTTGTATTGGGATTACTCCTAGTACATGCCCTGAGACAAAGTGGAGTAAAGGGATTTAAAATTTTTATTTTTGCCTTAATTTTATGTATTTCCTATGCTGCCTTCGATGAGATCCATCAATTATATATTCCAGGAAGAAGTGGGCAGGTAAGGGATGTTTTCATTGATAGCATGGGAGCTTTGACAGGCATTGCAGGATATGCTATGGCCTCCTGGAAAGTGAAAAGATCTAAATAAAAGGCCAGAAAAAGGATTATGTCAAAATTCCTAAAATTTTCACAAAATATGCCGATGATTTACTTGGATAACCAAATAAACAGACGAATACTAGGAATAAAACAAGCCTATTCTTAATATTCAAAACCTTATCATATATTTAAGAGGAGGAAACATTATTGAAAAACAAATTACTAAAAGGAAAGACTGGCTCTAGCTCTATTAGGATCCGATTATTGACCATACCTATCCTAGTGGTGGTATTGTCTATATTGTTGATAGGGGTAGCATCTTCTCTTTCCGCAAGGGCAAGCTTATTTAACGAGATGGACAGAAATGGAGACATTATTTTAGAAGAAATAGGCAGGCAGCTAGAGGGAAATACCAAAGCCTTAGAAATCATTAATGATTCCATAGAGCAACAGATTAGAATCGTAGCTACCTCTATAGGAGAAATCAAAGAAAATATTACTAACGAAAAAATAGCCCAGTTAGTAAAGGAGTATGGAATAGATCATATCAACTATTTTAATCCAGAAGGTTTTATCACCCATACCAATATTCCTGAGTATATGGGCTGGACCCCTGAAGAGGGACATGCCCTATATGACTTCGCCCATGGCAATGATAAAGAATTGATGGAGGATATTCGAATGAATACCACCAGCAATACATACTTTAAATACGGATATATAAGATATGACGATGGCACTTTTGCCCAAGTGGGTATAGATGCTGACCAAGTTAATCAGCTAACCCAACAGTTTGGCTATCAACAGCTGGTAGAGGATCTATCTGCCAATAATGAAGTTGATTATGCCCTATTTGTTGATCCCAATTTAAAGGCCATTGCCCATAGTGATAAAGAGAAAATTGGGTTAGATCTTTCGGGGAATAAAGGGGCCACAACGGCCATTAAAGAAGGCGAAATCTATACGGAAAGGTCTGTTTCTGAGGAGGACAAAACCTCTGTTTATGACATGTTTTATCCTGTGGTAGTTAATGGGGAGCAAGTAGGAGCTATTGATGTAGGTTTTTCCATGAAAAATATAAATACTGCTATCAATAGAAATATTCTCATTATTTCTATTGCAGGCCTAGTAGTTCTTCTTCTATTGGGAGCTATTTTATTTTCAAGTTCTAACTATGCTATAAAAACGATAAGACGATTGAAAGAGCAAATGAATCTTTTTGCTGGGGGTGACTTTAGCAATGAGGTATCAGAGGACTTGCTAAATAGAAAAGATGAATTTGGTGAAATAAGCAGGGCAGTAGATGCTATGCAAATATCCATAAGGGAGATTATAAAAAATGTATTGGATAAAGCCCAGATGGTAGCTGCCCATTCTGAGGAACTTACTGTGACGACGGGACAATCCTCCAAGGCAGCCGATGAGGTAGCCAATGCTATTGAGTCTATAGCCAGTGGCGCTAGTGAACAAGCAAAAGATACGGAGGAAGGTTTTGTATCGGTTACAGATCTTGGAAAGGTCATTATAAAAAATACAGACTATGTTAAAGATCTAAATGAGGCAACCTGGGAGGTTCGCCGGCTCAAGGATGAAGGGGCGGAATTACTTCAGGATTTAGTGGAAAAGACAGACATGAGTATGAAAGCTACAAAGGAAGTACAAGAGGTCATCTTAAATACCAATGAAAGTGCAGAAAATATTGTGAAAGCCAGTGAAATGATTAAAAGCATTGCAGAGCAAACCAATCTGTTGGCTTTAAATGCAGCCATTGAAGCAGCAAGAGCTGGAGAAGCAGGACGAGGTTTTGCTGTAGTGGCCGATGAAATCAGAAATCTAGCAGAGCAATCCAACCAATTTACAGGGGAAATAAGTACAATAATCAATGATCTTATCTATAAAACCTCCACTGCAGTGAAGACTATGGATGAAGTGGAAGAAATAGCAAAGTCTCAATCTTCAAGTGTGAATATGACCAGTCATAAGTTTGAAGGCATAGCCCAGGCTTTAGAAAACATGAGAGAGAGCCTAACAGCTGTCAATGATTCCAGTAAAGAAATGAGCGGGCAAAAAGAAAAAATTGTACAAATCATAGAGCATCTTGCAGCCATATCCCAGGAAAATGCAGCAGGTAGCCAAGAGGCGTCTGCATCTGTAGAGGAGCAAACTGCTTCTATGGTAGAGATATCCAACTCCAGCGAAGAGTTAGCCATAATAGCTGAGGAGTTAAATAGTCAAGTAGAAAGGTTTAAGATATAGACAAAAATCTGGAATGGGAAAGAAGAAAAAATAGAATATAAGGTAAAAGTATAGAGGGAATAAGGCAAAAACCCTAGAATGTTGTGATTGATCACAACATTCTAGGGTAAAAATTTTTTTGGAAAAAGATATTGACAAATCTTCATAGATGGATTAATATATAATTGTAATCATTACAAAGTAGTAATCATTACATAAATTCTTTTGGATGGAGGTTGAGGAGTTATGTTAGAGCAAAAACATTTAAAAGAGAATTTGATCTCTAGAAACATAAAACCTTCTTATCAAAGAATACAAATTCTTAAATATCTAATTAAAAATGCCACCCATCCTACTGTGGATGAAATTTATATGGCTTTGGTAGAGGAAATGCCCACACTTTCCAAGACCACTGTCTATAACACCCTAAAGCTTTTTGTAGATAATGGACTGGCTCGGGCGTTATCCATAGAGGATATCGAGGTAAGATATGATGGGGATGTACGTTCTCATGGGCATTTTAAGTGTATGAGTTGTAAAAAGATATTTGATTTTACTGTAGATATGGATAAATTTCTTACAGAGGAATTAAAGAATTTTACGATCCAAGAAAAAAATATATACTTTAAAGGAATCTGTAAGAAATGTAACTATAAAAACAATGAAGAACAAAAGGGAGGAGTAATAAAATGAAAGATTTAAAAGGAACTAAAACAGAACAAAACCTATGGGCTGCCTTTGCAGGAGAATCTCAAGCATCAACTAAATATGGATATTTTGCTAGCGTAGCGAAAAAAGAGGGCTATGAGCAAATCATGGATGTTTTCCAAGAAACACAAAAGAATGAAAAAGAGCACGCTAAGTTATGGTTCAAATATCTTCAAGGTATTGGAACTACTTCTGACAATCTAAAAGCAGCAGCAGAAGGAGAAAATTACGAATGGACGGATATGTACAAAGAGTTCGCTAAAGTAGCTAGAGAAGAAGGATTTAATGAAATTGCTGTAAAATTTGAAGGTGTTGGTAGAATAGAGAAGGAGCATGAGGAAAGATACAAAAAACTTCTAGAGAGAGTAGAAGAAGAAACTGCCTTTGTAGAAGAGGAGAAAATTGCTTGGAAGTGTAGAAACTGTGGACATATCCACTATGGAGAAAAAGCACCAAATCTATGCCCAGTTTGCGATCATCCAAAGGCTCATTTTGAAAGAAGAGCTCTTAATTATTAATAGATAGGGATTTGCTAAGATATCCCTTATAAAAAAGAGAAATCCTAAGATAGAATAGGATTTCTCTTTTTGTCATTTATCTTATATCTTATCTATTCTAAAAGTGTTCAGTATTTTCTACAAAGGTATAGTATTTTCAATTGTAAAAGAGAAAAAAAAACAATATTCTATAGATGTAAACTATTACATTTTAAGGGGGAAATAGGCAATGAAGTTTAAAAAGATACTCGCTACTGTTTTAGCCGTCATGCTTTTGGCAGGTCTTTTGATAGGCTGTGGTAGTAGCAATACTGATGGTGAGACAGGAGGCCAAGACCAAGAGGGTGCATCCAATGAAAATGCTGGTACAGTTACTGTATATAGTCCTCATAACGCTGAAGTAATCAATCCAATCGTAAAAGAATTTCAAGAGAGGACAGGAATTCAAGTAGATGTGGTGGCAGCAGGTACAGGGGAATTATTGAAAAGAGTGGAGGCTGAAAGTGGAAATTCCCTAGGAGATGTTATGTGGGGCGGTGGTGCAGAATCTTTAGATTCTTTTAAAGATTATTTTGAAGCCTACAAAACCACAGAGGATGATGTTATTCCGACTCATTTTAAAGATGCTGATAATGCCTGGACTGGATTTAGTGCTCTTCCTATGGTAATTATGTACAATAAAAACCTAGTAAAAGAAGATGAAGTACCTGCTTCTTGGGAAGACTTATTAGATCCCAAGTGGGAGGGAAAAATTGCTTTTGCTGATCCTGCAAAATCCGGTTCTTCTTATACAACGCTAGTAACCATGTTGGAGGCTCGTAAAGAAGATGGGAATGAAGGTTGGGATTTCATTAAGAAATTTGTAGAGAACTTAGATGGGAAAATCATCTCTGGTTCTTCAGGAGTATATACAGGAGTATCCGATGGAGAATATAGCCTAGGTCTTACTTTAGAAGAAGCAGCTATGCGGTATGTAAATGCTGGTGCCGATGTAGGCGTTGTATATCCATCCGAAGGGACTTCCGCTGTACCCGATGGTATAGCAGTAATTAAAGGGGCTAAAAATGAAGAAAATGCCAAGAAATTTGTTGATTTTGTAGTGGGTAAAGATGTACAAAACATCGTGGTGGAAGATTTTGCCCGTCGTTCTATCCGGACGGATATGGAAGCACCTGAAGGATTAGGACCAATTGATGATATTAAGCTAGTGGACTATGATTTCGCCTGGGCAGCCAGTAATAAAGAAGAAGTACTAGATAAATGGAAAAACATTGTTATAGGTAGAGAATAAAAACATTTAAAATCAAGGGACATTTAGAGAATGTCCCTTTTTACAACAAAGTGGTTAAGGCCGTACCAATCAAGTAGGAAAGTTTGGTCTTGAAGGGGCAAGACTAGCTTTTAAGCTTTAAAATAAAGGGGGCAGAAGAATGATTAAATGAGGGGTAGCAAGAAATGTTTGCACCACCCGCTTATTAGATCGTATTGCTCGGGAGTATGGAGTAGAAGCTTATGAAGTACCCGTGGGCTTTAAATATATAAGTGATTTTACTATATTATTTGGGTAGGGAGTGAATATTGTGACTGAGAATTTAATCATACGAGACTTAGTAAAAAAATTCGGAGACTATAAAGCAGTAAATCAAGCAAATATTGAAGTTGAAAAGGGAGAACTCTTTACCCTATTAGGTCCTTCGGGATGTGGAAAGACTACACTCCTCCGAATGATTGCAGGCTTTAATCCTATTGACGGGGGAGAAATTATTTTTAAGGATCAGGTAATCAATCATATCCCTGCTCACAAAAGGGATATCGGTATGGTATTTCAAAACTATGCCATATTTCCTCATTTATCTGTTAGCAAGAATGTGGCCTATGGATTAAAGGCACGAAAAGTAGGAGCAAAGGAAATAGAAGAGAGGGTAGAGGATGCTCTAAAAATGGTACAGATGGAAGAGTACAAGGACAGACAACCCGCCCAACTCAGTGGGGGACAACAACAAAGGGTAGCCTTAGCTAGGGCCATTGTCATTCATCCGAAGATTTTATTAATGGATGAGCCTTTAAGTAACCTAGATGCAAAGCTAAGGGTACAAATGCGTACAACTATTCGAAAATTACAAAAGCAGTTGGGCATTACCACCATATACGTAACCCATGATCAAGAGGAAGCCCTGGCTATCTCTGATAGAATTGCCATTATGGATAAAGGAGTTATCCAACAAATAGGAAAGCCCGAAGAGATTTATAAAAGACCCAATAATGTCTTCGTGGCCAACTTTATTGGGACTTCCAACTTCCTAAAGGGTAAGGCCATCAAGCAGGATAGGGGAAATTTGTCTGAGCTGACCATCTTGGAAAAATGTAAGTTGCAGATAAAATTAAATAAAGAATATGAGGGAGAAATTCTCCTGTCTGTTAGACCAGAGGAATTTGTTCTTGGGGAAATAGAAGAGGGAAAATTATTTGGAGAAATTGTTCTAGGTACATTCTTGGGAGATTTTATTAACTATGAAATCCGACTAGAAAATGGACAGATGATAGAAGTCAACGAATATACCAAAGACGTCAGCTTTATTCGAAATATCGGTGATAGGGTAGGCATTACACCAAAGGTAGAAAAGATTAATATGTTTGATCACACAGGAAAGGAGTCTTTAATATGAGTGCAGCTCAATTGAATAGTCCTTTAGATAACAACCCTGTGGGAGGCAAGAGGTCTTTCAGTAGCTATCTAAATTTTTGGAATGTAGTCACGGTTCTCCTATTTTTGACCTTAGCTGTTTCTTTGTTATATCCATTTTCTTCCTTGATCTATCGAAGTTTTTTAGAGAAAGGGACAGGAAGCTTTACGCTGGCCAATTACAAGGACTTCTTTGACTTACCCTATTATTATAGCAGTTTAAAAAATAGTTTATCGGTATGTATCACCGCCACAATACTTGCTACCCTTTTAGGACTACCCATGGCCTATATTTGGACCAGATTTGATATTTGGGGAAAAAAGACCATCAATATTATGGTCATTTTATCCTTAATGTCTCCACCCTTTATCGGGGCTTATTCATGGATATTATTACTCGGTAGAAATGGATTTTTGACAAAATTATTTGCTGGTATAGGAATAGAAGTGCCCCCTATATACGGTTGGACGGGGATTGTATTGGTATTTACCTTGAAGTTTTTTTCCTATATTTTTTTATATGTATCTGGGGCATTGAAAAGCATAGATTCTTCTTTGGAAGAAGCAGCTGAAAACTTAGGGGTATCTGGAATAAAGAGAATTTTAACAGTTACATTTCCTTTAATCTTACCTACCATTTCAGCAGGAGCTTTGATGGTATTTATGACCTCTTTAGCTGACTTCGGTACCCCCATGCTCATAGGAGAAGGGTATAAAGTATTGCCTGTATTGGTATATGATGAATTTATGAGTGAAATAGGTGGTAATGCTGCTATGGCGAGTGCCCTGAGTGTAATCATTATTTTCATCTCTGTGGCGATATTATTAATACAAAATCTAGTGGTCTCCAGGAAAAATTATATGATGAGTGCCTTACGTCCACCAAAGGTAAGGAAATTAACTTTGGGGAAAAAGATTGCGGGGACAGTATTTTGTTTTCTTATTGCAGGAGTAGCCATGGCTCAGCAAGTAGTAGTGCTAATTACTTCCTTTATCAAGACCAGTGGGCCTATATTTGTGAAGGGCTTTAGTTTAGGAAGTTATGAACTGGTTATCCATAGACTCTCTAGAAATATAACCAATACTTTCCTGTATTCTGCCATAGCCATTGTTATTATGATTATCCTAGGACTTTTAATCTCCTACTTGGTAGTACGAAAGAGAACCAAAGTGACAGGTTTATTGGATGTTTTGGTGATGTTTCCCTATGTCATTCCAGGGGCTGTATTGGGGATCACTCTTTTAGTAGCCTTTAACAAGCCACCTATAGTGCTCAGCGGCACAGCAGGAATTTTGATTATGGCCTATGTCATTCGAAAGCTTCCCTATACGGTAAGATCTTCTACAGCCATACTTCATCAGATTGATCCCAGTATTGAAGAGGCCTCTATAAACCTTGGGGTTTCCCCTATGAAGACCTTCTTTAAGGTGACCGCTCTAATGATGGCGCCAGGAGTATTCTCAGGAGCAATACTTAGCTGGATTACCACCATAAATGAGTTAAGCTCCAGCATTATTCTCTATACAGGGAAGACTTCCACCATATCGGTAGCTATTTATACTGAGGTAATAAGGGCAAGTTTCGGAACAGCCGCCGCTCTAGCCTCCATATTAACAGTGGCTACAGTCATATCCTTACTACTGTTTTACAAATTTGGTGGAGATGAGATCTCTATTTAAGATATTCTGCCATCAAAGGAGGGAAGGGCTATCCACCCTTCCTTTTGTTGTCCTCAAGATTATCCTAGAGTATAATTGACCATAGGAAAGGACATGAATTGTTCCAGTAGAAAGGGTTGGATAAAAGGGGAGGAAGAGGATGAATTTGAAAAAACCCATGGGTAAATATTTTTATAAATTATTGCTATTCTTTATTATTGTAAGCTTTATTCCCCTTACGATAATAGGTTTTTTTATTAGTGGATTTTCCAATGAGTCCTATAAAAATATAATTTATGAACAGACCAATAATTATGTACTCCAAGTCCATGAGAGGATAGATAGACTTATTGAAGATTATGATAGGAGTTTATCTACACTATATCAAGATGAGCAAATTAAAAAGGTCTTGCTCGGAGAACTGTCTAAGGAAGAAAGTTATCAAGATATCTATGAAAAGATTTACTATTTGATGGCACCTAAGAAAAATAAAGGTCCTGCCTATATCATCAATACCGAAGGAGAACTTATCTTCGGTACCCATCCTTGGACAAATCCCTATGATTCTAAGGTACATAATAATTGGGGGATCTTTAGAAAAGCCATTGAGGCAGAGGGAGAAACTGTGCTCTATGCCCATAAATATTTAGATCCTAGTCAGAATAGTATTGTTCTTAGCATGGCAAGGGCAATTTTTGTAGAAAATATCTGTGTAGGTTATATCATCATTGACATTCCCAGAACCATTATAGCGGATATATTGAGTTATAATGAGACTACACTGCCCTTTGATATGATCCTTATAGATCAACATCAATATGTTATGATTAACTTAAAAAATCCCAATGAGGAGAGCTCTTTTTTAGGACAAAAATATCAAAGGGATATGACCAAGGCCCATAAAGATATTTATTGGAATATGAATAGTCATAAACCCTATTTATTTCTTAAACATACCTCCTCTTACACCCATTTAGAGACCATTACCCTAGTATCCCTGGATATGATTATACAAAATAATAGGGATGTCAAGGAACTTATCCTATGGGCAGGAGGGATGAGTCTCTTTATTTGTCTCGCCATTGCGTGGTTTTTAGCAAGAAATATTGCTCATCCGATAAATGAACTGGTATCAGCTATGGAAGATGTGGAGAAGGGGAACTTGGCTGTAAGGGTAGAATTTGATCGCAGAGATGAAATAGGGATGTTAGGCAAAAGTTTTAATCATATGGTAGAGAGATTAAAGTTATTAATGAATAATCTGATTCAAAAGCAAAGAAAGATAAGAAAATCAGAGGTAAAACTCTTGCAGGCTCAGATCAATCCTCATTTTTTATATAATGCCCTAGACAGCATAAAATGGATGGCCAAGTTAAATCAAATGGATGAAGTTACCCACATTACTACCCATTTAGGGAAACTTCTACGCCATAGTATTAATATTGGAGATGAATTTACTACAGTGGAGGATAGTTTTCATCTCATTGAAAGTTATCTTTATATTCAAAAGGTGAGATTGGGGGATAAGTTGAAGATTAATATGCATATAGAAGAAAAGACATTAAATTATAGAATACCAAAATTAATATTACAACCCCTAGTGGAAAACGCTATTCTCCATGGGTTTGAGGAAATGGAAGAGGAGTGTCTATTGGAGATTTTAGGATATGAAGAAAAAGATCATATTATTTTGCAGGTAATGGACAATGGAAAAGGTATAGAGGAAAAAGAGATTGAAAATCTCTATAGGTCCATAAAGACAGATGAACACATAGGGCTTTATAATGTAGACCAAAGGGTGAAGCTATATTATGGAAGGGATTATGGAGTAGATATCCTTCCAAGAGCTCAAGGGGGAACAAAAGCCACCCTCAGAATCCCAAAGGAAATAAAGGATGAGGAAGTATGATAAAGGTAGTGGTCGTAGAGGATGAACAATTAATTCGAAAGGGCATTACTCTTACCACACCCTGGGAATGCTTTGGCTGTGAAGTCATCGGAGAAGGGGCAAACGGACTGCAGGGTAAGGAAATGATAGAAAGATTGAAACCGGATTTGGTGATTACCGATGTACGCATGCCCAAAATGGATGGAATACAAATGTTAAAAGAACTTAAAGATAAGGTGGAGGTAGAGTATATCATTATTTCAGGCTATGATGATTTTCAATATGCCCAGCAGGCCATTCGGTTAGGAGTAAGGGACTATTTATTAAAACCGGTGGAGGATAAGGAGTTTTTTGATACCTTACAAAGGGTAGTGGAATATATTCAATACAAAAAACAGCAAAGGAAACTAAAGAAAAACATTCATCACTTGCAGCAAAGAGAGATAAAATTTTTTAAAGAATATTTATACCAGCCGGAAAGTTCCTCCAAAGATCGATATGTTATGGAGAGCATTAATTATATTAAGGAATTCTATAGGGAGGATATTTCGGTAAAAACTGCTGCGGAGCATTTATATATTAGTGAAAGTTATTTAAGTAGGTTATTAAAGAAAAAGACAGGATATACCTTTGGAGAATATTTGACTAATTATCGTATAAAAGAAGCTTTAAAATTATTGACTCATCAGGAGTTAAAGGTATATGAAGTTGCCCATGCAGTGGGCTATAGTGATGGACGGTATTTTAGTTCTATATTTAAAAAAAATGTTGGTCTTACCCCTACGGAATTTAAAGAGGGGATCTATGATAAGAATATGGAGGAGGACAATGGAAATGATAGATACCATAATATTTGATATTGGAAGGGTTTTATTAGAGTATCAACCAGAAAGGTATTTAAAGACAAAGTATTCCCCATCCATGGAAATAGCAGAAACTCTTTTTGAAAATATCTTTGCTAGTGCCGAATGGATAGAATTAGATAGGGGCACAATGGAGGTAACAAGGGCAAAGGAAGTAATCGGAAAAAGAATTCCTCATTACCAAAAGCAGGTAGAGGAAGTTTTAGATACTTGGCATGAACTTATGGTACCCATAATGGGTACAGTAGATATCATGAATAAGCTAAGGGAAAAGAAATATAATATCTACTTACTTTCTAACATGAATGATAAAATTTTTGATATAGTACATAAAAAATATAAGTTTTTAAGGGAGGTAGATGGAGAGGTGATTTCTGCCCATGTAAAACTCTTAAAACCCCAAAGGGAAATCTACCAGGAAATTATCCAAAAATACAATTTAACTCCTTCTCAATGTATATTTATAGACGATATGAAACCCAATGCCCAAGGAGCAGAAAAAGTGGGGATAAGGGGAATACATTTTATCTCTCCCCAGCAGTTAGAGGCAGAGCTTAAGGAGTTAGGAGTATTGTAGAAAAGATAAAACCTTTGTCATATAAAGAAATTTTATATATAATATAGGCTAAATGAGTAAAGCAAAAGAGGAACGAGGAGGAAAATACATATGGAAAAAGTAGTCGTTAGACAATTAGTTAGAGATACCAAAAGATATAAGGATAAGGAAGTAGAAATTAACGGCTGGATAAGAACCAATCGGGATCAAAAGGCCTTTGGATTTATGAATCTAAATGACGGTACCCACTTCAATACCCTTCAAGTAGTGTATGAAAGAGTGAATCTAGAAAATTTTGAAGAAATAGCCCATTTGGGCGTAGGCTCCGCCGTGACCATTAGAGGAACGCTAGTAGAAACCCCTAATGCCAAGCAACCCTTTGAGATAAAAGCAAAGGAAGTAATAGTAGAAGGAGATTGCCCCGAAAGTTTTCCTATTCAACCTAAAAGACATACTAGAGAGTTCTTGAGGGAAATAGCCCATTTGCGTCCTAGAACCAATTTATTTAGTGCAGTATTTCGCGTACGTTCTTTAATTGCTTATGCTATACATAAATTCTTTCAAGAAAAGGGATTTGTCTATGTCCACTCTCCTATTATCACCGCTAGTGACGCAGAGGGAGCAGGAGAGATGTTTCGAGTAACCACTATGGATCTTAAAAACCCCGCTTTGACAGAGGATGGAAAAGTGGATTATTCTGAGGATTTCTTTGGGCGATCTACCAACCTTACAGTAAGTGGACAATTGGAAGCAGAAGTATTTGCTCTAGCCTTTCGAGACGTATATACCTTTGGACCTACCTTCAGAGCAGAAAATTCCAATACCGCTAGGCATGCTGCGGAATTTTGGATGATTGAGCCGGAAATTGCCTTTGCTGATCTAGAGGACAACATGACTCTGGCAGAGGATATGATGAAATACATCATTAACTACGTATTAGAACAGGCCCCAGAAGAAATGGAATTCTTTAATAAATTTGTAGATAAGGGATTAAAGGGAAGATTAGAAAACATCATTAAATCCCAATTTGCAAGGGTTAGTTATACAGAGGCTGTGGAAATGTTGAAAAAGTCTGGCGAAAAGTTCCAATATCCAGTAGAGTGGGGAAATGATCTACAGACAGAACATGAAAGATATCTTAGTGAAAAAGTATTTAAAAAACCAGTGTTTGTAACAGATTATCCTAAGGATATTAAAGCCTTTTATATGAGATTAAATGAAGATGGCAAAACTGTGGCAGCCATGGATCTACTAGTACCTGGTGTGGGAGAGATTATCGGTGGCAGCCAAAGGGAAGAAAGATTAGATGTCTTAGAACAAAGAATGGAAGAGTTTAGCATTGATAAGGAAGACATGGAGTGGTATCTCGATTTGAGAAGATATGGCGGAGTCAAACACGCAGGCTATGGTCTAGGCTTTGAAAGGGCTGTCATGTACATTACCGGAGTAAGTAATATCCGAGACGTTATTCCTTTCCCTAGAACAGTGAATTCTTGTGAATATTAATAAATAGAGAATAGAAAAAGCCAAGGTGTAGATTTTTCACCTTGGCTTTTTTCTATAAGGGATATATTGTAGATAGATTTCCTATTTTAAAATATAAGGGACTAGTTTTTGAAAACTAGTCCCTTTGGATTTCTCTCTCTATTTTGTAAGCATTGCCTTTAAGAACCATAGGTTTTTATCATAATCGGCAACATGACCTTCAAACTCGCCTACTATTACAAAATCATTAGCTTCATCGGCTAAGTTTCTGATTTCAATGGCTAAATCTCTCATCTTGCTTAAATCATCTTTTACAATTTCTAGTACTTCAGCAGGAGAAAACTTATTCTCTTTTAATTCATTAATGGAGGAGTTTTTAAGATAGTCTTCCATAGTAACCAATGGATTTTCCTCTCTCATTTTCATTAACTCTGCCACTGCATCATATTTCTCAAAGAAATCATCATATAAGGATTCAGTGAACTCATGAACTTGTACAAACTCCAATCCTACCACATTCCAATGTAAATTATGCAACTTTACATTTAATACTGCTAGATTTGATAAATATTGATTTAATTTTCCGTACATTTTTTTGCATCCTCCTTAAAGGTATTTATTCTATTTATACCCAAAAGAATAGTTTTAAACGACTTTTAAAGAAAGAATAGATAAATATATATAAAGAAAATTAATAGAAATATAGAAGGACTTATTGAACAAATAAATCTACTAACTCAAACTTTATAGTATCCACCAATCCTCTATTGGTCAGTCTAAGCTCTGGCAGTACGGCTAGGGCAATGAGAGCCATAGTCATAAAGGGAGAGACCAGGTCACAGCCCAATTTCTTCCAAGCCTCCTCTAAAGCTTCTACTTTCTTGGCCACCTCTTCTGCTGGTTCTTGGCACATAAGTCCTGCTATGGGGAGAGGAAGAAGGGCGATGACTTTTCCATCTTTGACGGCTACCATTCCGCCCCCAACTTCAGCCAGGGTATTGCCCGCTAAGGCCATATCCTCATCATTAGTGCCTACAATAAGAAGGTTGTGGGAATCGTGGGCTACGGTGGAGGCTACGGCTCCCGCCTTGAGATGGAAGCCTTTAACAAAGCCTTTTCCCATAGTGCCAGTGCCGTGATGTCTTTCAATAACGACAGCTTTTATAATATCTTGGTCAAGATCATTGGTGACTACACCATTTTCTATAGGCAGGACACATTCTCTAGCATAGGTGCCTACCTTTGCCTCAATGATTTCCATAACTCTGACTTTAGCTTGGGTCATTTCTGGAGTAGGGGTAGGGACGACAAAATCCTTAGCTTCTAATTTTTTAGCAAGATTCATGGTATTCTTTGCTGCCTCTGGATATTCTACCTTAGGAATTTCCACAAGCATTTTTCCCTCCTCTGCTACAAGCTCTCCATTGGCAATAACCTTTTCTACTTTTACTTGGGTTAAATCACTGAGAAGAACAATATCTGCCCAGCGTCCAGGGGAGACAGTGCCCAGGTCTTTATCCATGCCAAAGCATTGGGCTACATTGAGAGTCACCATTTGTATGGCGGTAATGGGTTTTACTCCCTCTTCAATAGCTCTTTTCACTATGTGATCTAGATGCCCCAGGGTAATTAAGGTATTGGGGTGGGTATCATCACTGACCAAAGTAGCAAAACGACTGTCAATAGAATTTTCTGTAATGCTTTTAATGGTTTCTTTCACATCATGCCATGCTGATCCTTCCCGTAGTTGTACGTACATTCCTAAGCGCATTTTGGCCAGGGCATCTTCTGCTCTTACCGATTCATGACAGCATCTTACTCCCGAAGCAATATAGGCATTAAGGTCAGCGCCGGTCTCCTGAATAGAAAAATGACCAGTAATGGTTTTATCGGCCTCTAAAGTAGCTTGTAGTTCTTGATGGATAAAATCATCTCCATAAATGACCCCAGGGAAGTTCATCATTTCTCCTAGTCCGACGACTTCTTCCCAGGCCATAGCTTCCTTAATTTCTTTAGGTCCTATATGGGCACCAGTATCTTCAAAGCCTGGAGCAGCTGGTACACAAGAGGGCATAGCCACAAAGGTTCTTAAGGGCAAATTACGACTTTCTTTAGTCATTAGGCCTACCCCTTCTATACCCAGTACATTGGCGATTTCATGGGGATCCATATAGATTGAAGTTGTCCCATGGGGTACCACTGCTCGAGCATATTCTCCTACGGTCATCATACTGCTTTCCACGTGAATGTGGCCATCCATGAAACCAGGGGAAATATAAAGCCCCTTTGCATCAATAACCTGAGTATCTGGTCCAATCGTATGGGCAGCATCTCCTACAAGGGCAATTCTTCCATGGGTAATGGCTACGTCCATATGAGGAAGAATTTCGCCGGTATTGACATTAATCAGTTTACCTCCTTTGATGACCATTTGGGCAGGCTTTGTTCCTTTGGCTACTGCCACCAATTCCTTGGTCACTTCTTGTAGGGAAAATCTTTTATTCATCATTATCTTTCTCCTATAGTCAAATTTAGGGTTTAAAAGTATAGAGGCAATAAAAAATCCTAGCATGACTAGGATAACAAAAGAGCTTGGAAAGAGAGTAAGAATCCTTCCAAACTTAATGATATCGTAGTCAGGTTGTTTATGGCATCCTGGTAGAGACGTCCGAACCCTATTATCGGACATATACAATATAGAGTATTTTATTATAAAGCAATTCCTTAGGTGAATTTCTTATTGTATATCATAAAGGAAATAAAAGAAAAATGCAACCACCATTATAAGGAATCAGAGATAATGCCTTTTCTTATAATGGTGGTTGCAAAGATATATTATTTTTTCACAATAACGGATACCCCATCGGGGATGAGAGTGATTTTTGCATCTTTTCCTTTCTTTCTTCTGGCAATGTCCAAAGCCTCTTCAAGGCTCTTGGCATAGGACATATGCATATCTTTGATGATCTGGGGATCACATTGATCGGATACAAGAATAACTTCATGTTCCATCAATATACGGGCTAGAATTTGAGATTCCCATTGATCAGGTTTAGTTTTTTCCATAGGAGTTTTCAGAATTTCTTCCATAACTTCCTGAGGACCTGAAGCATTTCGGAAGGTTTCATAAAAACCTTGGCCCCCATGACCGTCGTTACAGGCTGCTGCAATGATGATGAGACTATCTTTTTTAGAAGAGGCCTCTGCTGCGGTCATTCCTTTAACGGCTTGATAAATATTTTGATCAAGGGGGTAACCTCCATTGGAAGTAATGACAATGTCAGCGGGTTTGGCCTTTACACTGGCTAGGTCTTCCACAAATTGGCATCCAGCCTGGTGAGCCCCTAGACTATCACCAGCTACTGCATGGATGATTTTCTTTTGATTATCAATCACTACATTTAAAATAAAGGAGAGTTTTGCCTTCTTTGCTGCAAACATCATATCCCTATGTATGGGATTTTCCTTGAGACTTCCTGTACGGGAATGTTTGCTAGAAATAAATTTGGAACAATGATTGGATAACACCGTGGTCTCTCCTGCAATTCCTGGCAGAACACTTTTTCTTCCCCCAGAAAATCCCGCAAAAAAGTGGGGTTCTATAAAGCCTTCAGAGAGTAATAAATCTGCCTCCATAGCCAGTTTATTTAGCCATAGCTCTCCTCCAGAGGGAAGGATACCCACCTTTATCAACTGTTGTTGATCTCTACAATCATGATTGATGATTTTTTCATGATCGACGATTTCTTTTCCGAATTTGTCAATCATCTCTTCCCTAGTAGTGGAACGATGAAATCCAGTGGCAATTAAAATGGTGATGTCTGCCTGGGGATTTCCCTTGCGAATTTCTTCCAACAAAATAGGAAGGGTGATTTTACTGGGTACGGGCCGGGTATGATCACTGGTGATGAGAACAATCTTTTCTTTGCCCTTAGCTAATTCCCTGAGAAGGAGAGAGTCAATGGGGTTTTCCAAGGCATTTTTGACAAGGCTTTCTTGATCTTCATCGGGCTTAAAATGATGAGCCGTAGATTCTAAAATTCCCTCTATATTTTTATCTGGAATATCCAAGGGAATAAACTCCCTAGAATAGGGGATTTTTACTTTTGTCATTTTTTATCCTCCTTTAATTTACTCATTTATTTTATAATCCAACAATCTTGATAAATAGAGGCACTAAAAATACCATAAGAAGTCCTGCTAGGGTAATGGCTGCTGAGGACAGGGCACCTTCCTTTTCCCCAAGTTCCATGGCCTTGGCGGTTCCTACCACGTGGGAATTGGTGCCCAGGGCAATACCCTTTATCACGGGATCATCTATTTTCAAAATTTTAAATACAAATTCGCCTACTACATAGCCTGTTACACCTGCTACGACAATAAGAACCAAGGTGATTTCAGCTACCCCACCAATCATTTCCGAGATAGCAAATCCTATGGCAGAGGTTACAGACTTTGGAAGCATGGAGGTGGTTAACTGTTGGTTTATACCAAAAGCGTAGCATAGCCCTAAAACCGATATCATGCCTGTGAACAATCCCCCTAATAATCCTACCAGTATGGGCATAAGATTATCTTTAATGACTCTTATATTTTTATAAAGGGGAACGGCAAAGGACACTGTAGCAGGTCCAACAAAGAAAATAATAATATTTGCACCGGGCTGATAGGTAGAATAATCGATATGAAATAAAACTAAGACGCTTATAATGAAAGCGGTTGCCGTAATCAGTGGAGATAGCACTTTAAGACCGGTTTTTTTCTGTATCCATTTTCCTATTTCATAGGCAAGGAGGGTTAGAGCCACTCCAAAGGCAGTGTTTTGCAATAATGCATTTATCATAGACTATTTGCCTCCTTTGAAGTTCTTTTTTTTCCTAATATCAATTTCATGATTAGAGCAGTAGCAAAGATAGAAAGGGTAGTGGAGAGGATAATGATCAGTAAAGTAAGGAAAAACTTTCCGTCGAAAAGATGCACCATATCCATAATGCCGATAGCCAAGGGAAGGATAAATAGGGTGATCTCTTTCTGTAGAAATCCTGAAATGTTTTCCACTGCCTCTAAAGGAATTACCTTGGTAAAAAGGAGTATCAACAACAATAACATCCCAATAATAGAGGCTGGTATGGGCAATCCAAAGCCTATTTCTATTATATAGGATAGGACCAACACAGATACAATGATTGAAAATTGCTTGATCATGCTCTACATTCCACCTTTACATTTTTTTAAACTCTGTAAGCACTCATCTTATAAGTGGAAATACCCCTATATTTTTGTGCAGACCCTATAATAAAAGGCAAGTAAAAATATAGGGATATTCTCCACGGATATAATGAGTTATTTTAGGATTTAATATGAAATAAATTGTGAAAGTTTCCATGGTCTTACCATAAGATAGATATACTTTTTATTGATATAAATTGACTTTATAGTTAGAACCAAGCTTTCCAGGATTCATAATTTCATTGGGATCAAAGGCAAGTTTAATTCCTCTAAAAAGCTCCATACCTTCTTCACCAAACTCGTCTTCTAAATAGGGGATTTTGGCAAATCCAATACCGTGTTCACCGGAAACCGCTCCGCCCATTTCAAAGGCTTTATTGTACATCTTTTTAAATACTTCCCCTGCTTTTTTATTCCAGGTTTCATCATCCATTTCATCTTTCAAGAGATAGATGTGAAGATTACCATCGCCGGCATGGCCAAAACTACTAATTCTCATGTTGTATTTTTCTTGTAACTGGTGGGTAAAGATCACAAAATCACTGACTTTATTTCTAGGCACAACCACATCACATTCATCCATGTGGGTGGTGGATGCTTTTATGGCCTCTAAAAAAGCTCCTCTAGCTGACCAGATAGAGTCATGTCTTTCATCTGTATCGGCAATAAGTACATCTAAGGCCTCACAATCAAGACAAATATCGGCAACTTTTTCATAGGCATTTTCCAATTCTTCCTTTGAATTTCCATCAAATTGCAGAAGTAAATAGGCATCAGAGGAGTTATCTGGGAATTTCTTTCCTAAAAATTCTTCTGCCGCAAGAATAACCTCTCCTTGCATAAATTCTATAGCCGTTGGAATATTCTTAGATTTAATAATCTCAGGGACGGTCTTGATGGCCTTTGAAAGGTCCTCAAAGGGAATTAATAAACTAAGCTTATATTTAGGAAGGGGCAATAGCTTAAGAATAAGTTTGCTCACTACCCCTAAGGTGCCTTCAGCACCTACCACCATATCCTTTAAGCTGTACCCCGAACTGTTTTTAACGATCTTACCTCCAAAATTCATAATCTCACCATTGGGCAGTACAAATTCTATACCTCTGACATAGTCTCTAGTCACTCCATATTTTACAGCTCTCATGCCGCCGGCGTTGGTAGAGATATTCCCCCCAATGGATGCGCTTTTTTCCCCAGGATCTGGAGGATAGAAAAGGTCATGGGACTCTACAAATTCAGTAAGCTCCATTAATAATACTCCCGGTTCTACAGTGACAGTAAGATTTTCCTCGTCAATTTCTAAAATCTGATTCATTTTTTCTGTACTGAGCATAATTCCTCCACATAGGGCGATAGACCCGCCCACTAAACCAGTTCCCTGGCCTCTTGTGGTAACAGAAATATGATTTTCATTGGCATATCGTAAAACCTTGGAAATTTCTTCAGTATTTTTAGCATAGATGAGCGCTTCCGGGTATCTTTCAATACCGGCCAATTCATCTCCGCTATAATCATCGTGTATGTTTTCTTCCCCTACAAAGATACTATCCTCACCTACTACGGATGTAAGGTATTTGATATCTTCTTCATCAATTTTTTTATATTTCATCATGGTTGCTGTAGTCATAGAAACCCTCCTGATTTTTTATTATACTTAGATGCATGATTATGCTTGAGTAGCAGCGGCCTCATCGGCCTTTTCAAGTTGCAATTTTGCAATCAATTTAGGGATTACTTCATAAATATCACCAATAATAGAGTAGTTTGCTATGTCAAAAATAGAGGCTTTTGGATCAGAATTAATAGCGATAATGGTATCGGAATTTTCCATACCCGCTCGGAATTGGACAGAACCACTGACTCCACAGGTAATGATGAGTTTTGGTTTTACTGTTCTCCCGGAAAGTCCGATTTGTACCTTAGGATCAGTCCAACCTGCTTCAATAAGAGGGCGGGTACTGGCCACCATTCCACCCAATTGATTAGCTAAATTTTCTATCATAGCCAGATCTTCTTCTTTTTGTATTGCTCTACCTGCCACCACCAACACTTCGGCATCCTCAATGTATTTTGCCTTTTCTTTTTCACGAATATCGAGGACCTTTATTTTTGAGGTTAGAGAACTTTTATCGATATCACAGGAAATAATTTGTCCCTTTGGTTGACACATCCGTTCAAGGGAAGTGAAGATCTTATAGCGGACGGTTGCAAATTGGGGTCTACTATTTGGAGTTTTTATATGGGCCATGATATTTCCCCCGAAGGCAGGTCTAATCTGGGATAAATCTGTATTTGCATCAATTTCTAAACAGGTACAATCCGCAGTTAATCCTGTTTTAAATCGAGCAGCTACCCTGGGAGCTAAACTTCTACCAATCGTGGTCCCGCCAACCAATACCACTGATGGCTTTTGCTTATGGATAAAATCCTCAAATACCTTTGCATAGGGTTCTATACGAAAGTCTTTTAACTCTTTTTTATCATAAACAAATACTTTATCTGCCCCATAATGTAATAATTCCTGAGCTTTTTCTTGGATATCATATCCTGCAAATAGAGCGAATACTTCATGGCCGATTTTATGGGCTAACTCTCTAGCCTTTCCTAGGAGCTCAAAGGTGACAGGGTGAATATCTCCATAGGTATGTTCTACATATACCACTACTCCATTCCAAAGGGATTTATCAATTTCTTTCTTTTTCTTATCCTCTACAAATTTAAAATACTGTGGTTTTTGTTTAGTGCAGATCTTACACATTTTACAGGCAGAATTAATGTCTAATTTTCCATCATTAAATTCTATTGCTCCAAAGGGGCAAATGCCTATTATTTCTTGGCCTTGGGGGTCATTTATTTTTTCACTTTGAATAATTTCTATTTTCGCCATAGTTAGCCTCCTATAAAATTTTTAGCTCTAGAATTTTTTGAGCCATTTTTTCAGCAAGCTCATCAGAGTTGCCCTCCCAGGTTTCTGTTTCTTTGGTAGACTCAGGAGGGAATATTCGAACTACCTGAGTAGGAGAGCCGTTCATACCATAATGAGATTCATCTGAATCTTCAAAATCAGCTACACCAAAGGAGAGAATTTTTTTATCCTTGGTCACCTTTTTTAGCTTATAGGATGGTAATCTAGGTTGATTGATATCCTTGTCTACAGAGAGTAGGCAAGGCAGTTGCATTTCAATGGTTTGCACCATGGTGGGTAAATCTATATCTAAGATGATAGAATCCTCTTTCACTTCTTTGATTTCCAATACATTATTTGCATGGGGGATGCCTAATAATTCAGCAATCTCGGCGCCTACTTGGGCAGTATCTCCATCGGTTGTTTGCTTACCACAGATAATTAAGTCGGACTTTCCAACTTTTTTGATGCCCTCGGATAAAGCCTTTGACGTAGCCAATACGTCTGCGCCAGCACATTTTCTATCGGTAATTAGATAGCCCTGATCTGCTCCTAAGCAATAGGCTTCATGTAGAATCTCTTCTGCTTGATTGGGCCCCATGGTAAGGGCATTAACTGTGGCATTATTTTTCTTTTTAATTCTTACTGCTTCCTCTAAGGCAAATAAATCGTAGGGATTAATTTTAGAATCTACACCGTCCCGCTTTAAGTTGCCTGTTTTTTCATCAATTTCAACTTCAGAAGTACTAGGAACTTGTTTGATACATACAGTAATATTCATTTTTGACCTCCTTAGAGATAAAATAGATTATGAAAACGTTTAAAATGACTATAAAATATTAAGCAATTTTTTCACCGGTGAATCATTGCTTTTTAAAGATATTTTGAAAATTATCCTTCTGTGATTAAAGTATATAGTACAAAAAAAGAAAGATAAACGGTCTATAGACCATTTATCTCTAGATAATAAGCACTTTTTATGTTATAGGAAACATGAAAAAAGGGTTTATTCATTAAATTTTCTTAATATAAAGGCTGTGCGAAGGACGGTAAAGTCATGTAGGATACGCATATCATATCCTGTTATTTTAGCCAGTTTGTTAATTTTATATTGAAGTGTATTTTTATGGATAAATAATTCTTCAGAAATTCTTTTGATGGAGCCATTATGTTTTTCATAAAGATCACTAATCTTGGAGTAGGCATTTAATTCCGAAGGGTTTAGCCTGCCTAAGACTTTATCAATATATTCATGGATATGATTTGAGGGAATGTTATTAAAAAGGATTTCTGTGTCCATATCATCATAGTAGGTAATTTCTTTTTTGGTCACGGCAAGGGACCATTTTAGAGCATCACTGGCTTTAATATAGGATTTTTTTATATTGGATAATTCTCTTTGTACATCACCTATTCCAAATTTCAAGTGGAGGTTTGCTTCTTGTTTGACTCTGTTTTTCACATAGCCAATCATAGTGTGAATTTGTTTTCTGTATTCATTCTCCACTTCTACCATAATGACAATATTATTTCCAAATAGGGAGATAATGGTTTTTTCATCCTTTAATACCAAGCGAAATAATCGATGAACCTTGTCTTTATTTAAAATTCTTTTATTTTCATGGCCTACCACAGTGGCTACAAGGATAATACGGGGAATATTATCGGTAATATTAAATAGATTTTTGTATTTTATAATATAATTTTCATCGATTTCCCTATCATTAAAGAGTAGGGATTCCATTATCATTCGATCTTTTTCCATTTCGTTATTTTCTAAGTCCTTGATGTAACCATCCCTCACTAGGATTTCTGTCAAACGTTTAATGATTTTTACATATTTTTCTATTTCATTACTATCCCCTGTGATGCCAATAACTCCAATGATTTTATTGTTTAAGATCACTGGCATATTGATCCCTTTTTTAGCTCCCCTATACTTGGTATGGCTATGGATAACCAAATCCTGTCTGGTTTTTGCAACCTTTATTGCCCCATAATGAACACTACCTAGACGCTCAGGGTCAGTGGAGGCGATGATTTCTCCTTTGGGATTCATAAAAATTAAATCCTGTTCCACAATTTCTTTCATTTCATATAAAATACTTTGCAAATATCTTTCAGAAATATACAGATTACTATGCATAATCCTTCACCCTTTTTATAGATATCTTTCTTATGCGCTATAAGATGATTTTTGATTTCTATTTTTTAGTCATTTCTATTCTAACACAAAACAAAAAAAACTCCTTGAAATTTTCCGGTGCCGATGTTAAAATCTATTCATAAATAATTGAATATAGTCGGATGAAGATAGTGGGAGAGAGATCAAAAGATCCGCCGAAGAAGTTACGCTTTCAGGCAAAAGGACCGCTATTGGACGAACCTCTGGAGAGCCTCTAATTAGAGCACCGAAGGAGCAATCTGATTTGTTTGGATAAGAAAAAGTTGACCTTGTTAGCAAGGGAGTAAACTTTCTTATTTCACAAGGGCGGCGCTAGCCGTTTTCTTGAAATCAGGGAAACTCTCAGGTAAAAGGACAGAGCTGAATGCTTAATTCTTTATTGTTGAATTAATTTGAGGCCAAATCCTATGGATTTGGTCTCTGTCTTTTATAGAGGTCTTCCTTGAGAGAGCATATTACAAGGAGGAAGAAAAAATGGAAAACATGACAAAAATATTGGAACAAATTGATGCCTGGGTGTGGGGACCACCCTTATTGGTCCTATTGGTAGGTACTGGAATTTATCTCACGATTCGTTTAGGAGTATTACAAGTTTTTAAACTGCCTCTAGCCCTACGCTATTTATTTGCTAAGGAGGAAGAGGGTGCCCAAGGAGATGTATCTAGTTTTGCGGCCCTTTGTACTGCCCTAGCAGCTACCATCGGTACGGGTAATATTGTAGGGGTAGCCACTGCCATTAAGGCCGGTGGACCAGGGGCTTTATTTTGGATGTGGGTGGCAGCTTTTTTTGGTATGGCTACCAAATACGGGGAAGGATTATTGGCGGTAAAGTATAGGGTGGTAGATGACAATGGTCAGATGTCAGGCGGCCCTATGTACTATATAGAAAGAGGTCTTGGTAAGAAGTGGCTGGCTAAGATGTTTGCCCTATTTGGCATTGGGGTGGCTTTTTTTGGCATAGGGACTTTCCCCCAAGTCAATGCCATTGCAGAGGCAACCAAAATCACCTTTCAGCTACCTGTTGTTGTTGCTTCTATTATCATCACTGTTCTTGTAGCTTTGGTGACCTTGGGAGGAATTAAGAGTATTGCCAAAGTAGCAGAAATCCTGGTGCCCTTTATGGCGGTATTTTATATTTTAGGCTCCTTGATCATTTTAGGACTTCATATTAAATTATTACCCCAAACCATAGCCTTGGTGGTGAAATCTGCCTTTACTCCTACTGCAGCTACAGGAGGATTTTTAGGGGCTACCATGATGTTTGCCCTTAGAAATGGTGTAGCAAGGGGAGTTTTTTCCAATGAATCGGGCTTAGGAAGTGCACCCATTGCCAGTGCAGCTGCTAAGACCAATTCTTGTGTGGAGCAAGGGCTTATCTCCATGACGGGTACTTTCATTGATACCCTTATTGTATGTACCATGACAGGTTTGGTATTGATCATGACAGGGGCATGGCAGGGAAATCTTGAAGGAGCACAGATGACCAATGCAGCCTTTAGTCAGGGACTACCGGGAATAGGTGCTTTTATTGTAACCATAGGTTTGATCTTCTTTGCCTTTACCACTATTTTAGGATGGAATTATTATGGGGAAAGATGTACCGAGTATTTATTTGGAGTAAAGGGAATTAAACCCTATAAATATATTTTTATTGTGTTAGTGGCTATGGGGGCACTATTAAAGTTAGATACTATCTGGATATTGGCAGATATCGTCAATGGCTTAATGGCTATTCCCAATTTGATTGGCCTTATTGGGCTAAGCGGTGTAATTGTTGCAGAAACCAAAGGATATTTTGCCCAGATCAAGAAGGGGAAAAGTTTATCTAGGACAGAAACCTTCCTCCCAGGAAATAAATAGAAATATTGTTTCAACCATAAAGATTGGATATAATGGTAGGAGATAAGGTAAAAGAAAAATCTAATATTCAGGGGGGATAAGAATGCAAGTTTTGATTACTGGTGGAGCGGGATATATAGGAAGCCATACCTGTGTAGAGCTATTAAATGAAGGCTATGATATTGTAGTAGTGGATAATCTTTCCAATAGTAAGATGCAGGCTTTAGAGAGAGTAAAGGAAATCACCGGTAAGGACTTTAAGTTTTATCAGATAGATCTATTGGATAAGGAAGGACTAGAGAAAGTATTTTCAGATAATGCTATAGATGCGGTCATCCATTTTGCGGGATTAAAGGCTGTAGGGGAATCGGTGGGTATACCCTTGAAATATTATCACAACAATATCACAGGAACTTTAATGCTTTGTGAAGTCATGGAGAAACACCAAATCAAGAAAATGGTATTTAGTTCCTCGGCTACTGTATATGGTATGCCCGATAGGGTGCCTATTTCGGAAGATTTCCCCTTGAGTACTACCAATCCCTATGGGAGTACCAAGCTAATGATAGAAAACATCCTTCAGGATGTATACGTAGGGGATAATGAGTGGAGTGTAGCCCTACTGAGATACTTTAATCCTATTGGTGCCCATGAAAGTGGGAGAATAGGGGAAGACCCCAGCGGTATGCCCAATAACCTCATGCCCTATATAACCCAAGTGGCCGTAGGCAAGAGAGAGAAGCTCAGTGTTTTTGGAAATAATTATGATACCCATGATGGTACTGGAGTTAGGGATTATATTCATGTGGTAGATCTCGCCAAGGGACATATTAAAGCCCTAGAGAAAATTATGAATACTACAGGGGTAGAAGCCTATAATCTGGGGACAGGAACAGGCTATAGTGTACTAGATATTGTAAAAAACTTTGAAAAGGCTACAGGACAAAAAATAGCCTATGAATTAACAGACAGAAGACCAGGAGATATTGCCAAATGCTATGCAGATGTTACGAAGGCAAAAAAAGAATTAGGGTGGATAGCAGAAAAAGGCATTGAGGATATGTGCAGGGATTCTTGGAGATGGCAGGAAAGAAATCCCAGTGGATACCAAGTATAAAGTAATGATATAAAAAGTAAGCGGCTATTCCCCCAGTTATAAAATAGGAAAGTTTGGCCTCTGGCCAGCAAGACAAATTTTCCGCCTTCATAAAAAATCGTCTTTAAACAGGCGATTTTTTTTATGACCTAAATTTCTTTGAATAGACTGTATGGCAACCGATCACAATAGGTATATAATTATATTTTTCGGGAAAAAATTTAGTTATTAAAGTGACAACCCTTTACAAAAATTAAGTTTTATGTGATACTAGAAAACTGTGGGGAAAATGTCTACCCAAAGAAATTATAAAGGAGTTTTGAAATGAATGATGATCATACCAAAGAATTAGAAGAAAAACTATATAGTAGGAACTTTAAGGGTTTTGGCTTTGATATGAACCCTGTAGTATCTATTGTAGCTGGGTTATTTATTCTATTATTTTCTGGCTATGCCTTGATTAATTTAGATCGAGCTAGTGTAATGTTTGAGGGAATAAAAAATCTTATCCTATCTCGATTTGATTGGATATTCGTACTATCTAGTAATGTTTTCATTGTTGTCTGCCTTCTCTTTGCCTTTTCCAAATTGGGGAATGTCAGAATTGGGGGTTATCATAGTAAACCTGAATTTTCTAACTTTGCTTGGTATTCTATGTTAATCTCTGCCGGTATGGGAATTGGTTTAATGTTTTGGTCTGTAGGGGAACCCCTACAACACTCTAATATTCTTCCTCCTATATTTGAAAATTCTAACCAGGCCTATTCCGCTATGGCTACGACATTTTTTCACTGGGGAATGCACCCTTGGGGAATCTATGCATTAATTTCTCTGGCCTTAGCCTATTTTGCCTATAATAAAAATATGCCTCTTTCCTTGCGCTCGGTATTTTACCCTATATTCAAAGACAAAGTATTTGGAGTTTTGGGGGACATTATAGATATTTTAGCTATTCTATCCTGTTTATTTGGACTAGCTACCTCTTTGGGACTAGGGGTACAGCAAATCAATAGTGGATTAAATTATTTATTTGGTATTCCCTTTAGTGTAAATATACAGGTAGTACTTATTGCCATCATTACCCTTATGGCCACTGCCTCAGTTGTTTCAGGCCTGGATAAAGGCGTGAAAATTCTATCTGAATTAAATATACGTATTGCAGCTGTATTTATGCTGGCTGTTCTTCTCATTGGACCTACGGGATATATCCTACGACTATTTTCCAATTCTTTAGGAATCTATATTAATGATTTTATTAAGACCTCTTTTTTTATTTCAGAAAAAAATAGTGCATGGCAAGGCCAATGGTCTATATTTTATTTAGCTTGGTGGATATCTTGGTCACCCTTTGTAGGAATGTTTATTGCAAAAATCTCTAAGGGTCGAACCATTCGAGAGTTTGTCTTGGCGGTGTTAATTGTTCCCTCCTTATTGTCCTTTTTATGGGTATCAGTATTTGGGGGTACGGCAATTTATCTTAATAATCTGGCAGACGGTAGTTTATTTCAGGTAGTACAGGATCAGTTACCCGTTGCTCTTTTTGAAATGATTAATCTACTAAAAATGCCTGTTTTTCAAGGTAGTCTCCGAGTCTTACTCTCTATCGTTGGGACAATATTGGTAATTTCATTTTTTGTTACCTCTAGTGACTCGGGTTCTCTGGTAGTGGATAATATCTCCTCCGGTGGCAAACCCAATTCTCCCATACCCCAAAGAGTATTTTGGGCTTTTATGGAAGGATTTGTGGCAGCTGTTCTTTTATTAATCGGTGGAGAGAAGGCTCTAAATGCCCTTCAAACAGCTGTAATCACCACAGGCCTGCCCTTTGCCATTATTCTTCTTGTGATGAGTGTTCTGCTGATCATGAGTCTACAGGAAGCCTATAAAAAGCAGAAAGCTATTCGGGATGTACAAAGACATAAAAGGATTTATGAAAAATATATTCGAGGGAAAACAAAATAATAGCTAGATCATTTCATGATTTGTCTGCCTTTTAAAATATTGATTAAACATCATCATACTCTCTATCTCCACTTTGAAAAAAGTGGAGATAGAGAGTTTTTATTTGAAATTTTTTTTATATACAAGCTGGTAATGTTATATGGTGGAGGAAATGGGTAATTATATGAATACTTATCTATGAGGTAAGAATAAACAAGCAGGGGGTGCTTAAGTGATTAAAGATCTTCTTACTAAGGAAAGTATTGAATTAAATACAGAGGTAGAGAATTGGGAAGAAGCCATTAGAAAAGGTGGGCAATTATTGTTAAAGATAGGGGCAATAACAGAAGAATATATTGAAGCCATGATCAATACGGTGAAGGAGTTAGGCCCCTATATTGTCATCACTGAAGGAGTTGCCCTGCCCCATGCTCGACCTGAAAGGGGAGCCTTAAAGATGGGTATGAGCTTACTAACCTTGAAGAATCCCATAAACTTTGGAAGTGAGGACAACGACCCTGTGAAGTTGGTGGTGAGCTTTTCTTCTGGGGATGATAAAAGCCATTTAGGATTTTTATCCCGATGGGTAGAAATACTAGATGACCAGGAAACCATAGAAAAAATTATTCAAGCAAAGGATAAAGAAGAAGTCATCAATATTCTAAGAGCTTTTGATATTTAGAGCAAAGAAAGGGAGGAATTTTATGTTAAACATTCTGACGGTATGTGGTAATGGTATAGGCAGTAGCTTAATGTTGAAAATGAGAGTAGAGCAGATATGTGAAGAAGAGGGCATTAAAGCCAATGTAGAATCGACAGATTTTAATTCAGCCCAGGGAAAGAAAAGTGATTTGATTATTACAGTGAAGGAATTGGCTAGCCAATTTGAAGGAAAAGAATTAGTGGTGGTTAGAAGTTATGTCAATAAAAAGAAGATCAAAGAAGATGTTTTAGACACTTTATTGGAGAAGGCTAACAAATAAAACCAGATGTTTTGAAGGATTTCAGTAAAAAAATAAAAAGGAGGAATATTCATGGGTATATTGCGAGTGATTTCTCAAGATATTTTAACCCAGCCAGCTTTGTTGATGGGATTGATATCCCTTGTAGGGTTGTTGGCACTACGTCGACCCTTTAATCGAATCATGACAGGCACATTAAAACCTATTTTAGGTTATTTGATGCTAGGTGCAGGTGCGGATTTTTTAGTGGCTAACCTAGAACCTTTAGGGAAAATGATTGAATATGGTTTCAATATTAAAGGGGTAGTGCCTAACAATGAGGCCATTGTAGCTATTGCTCAGGATTTATTAGGAAAAGAGACTATGTTTATCCTATTGTTTGGTCTAATATTCAATATTCTTATTGCACGATTTACGAAGTACAAGTATATATTTTTAACAGGTCATCATTCATTTTTCATGGCTTGTTTATTATCCGCAGTATTGAGTACAACAGGATTAGAAGGGACTACATTGATCTTAATAGGTGGCTTTGTCTTAGGGGCTTGGAGTGCCATTTCTCCAGCTATAGGACAAAAATATACCCTTCAGGCTACGGAGGGTGATGATATCGCCATGGGTCACTTTGGGAGTCTAGGCTATTACTTATCGGCTTGGGTAGGAAAGTTGGTGGGTAAGCCTGAAAATAGCACAGAGGACATTGAGATACCAGAGAAATATGGATTTCTACGGGATACCACCATCTCTACCGCCATTACTATGTTGGTCTTTTATCTCATTGCGGCTATTGCAGCAGGACCTGCCTTTGTAGAAGGATTATCTGATGGCACCAACTTTATCGTATTTGCTGCTATGGCGGCTTTGAAATTTGCTGTAGGGGTAACCATTGTATACAATGGAGTGCGAATGATTCTAGGAGATTTAATTCCTGCTTTTGAAGGAATTTCCAGAAAAATTATCCCCAATGCAGTACCCGCTGTAGATTGTGCCGTTCTTTTCACCTATGCACCTACAGCTGTAGTGATTGGATTTTTAGCTAGTTTTGTAGGAGGTATAGTGGGAATGTTTATCCTAGGAGCTTTAGGCGGAGTTCTGATTATTCCAGGCTTAGTGCCCCACTTCTTCTGCGGAGCAACAGCAGGTATCTATGGAAATGCTACTGGAGGGAGAAGAGGAGCTATTATAGGATCCTTTGTCAATGGATTGGGCATTACCTTCCTCCCTGCATTACTACTACCTGTGCTAGGAGATTTAGGATTCCAAAATACTACCTTTGGAGATTTTGACTTTGGTGTAGTAGGCATACTATTTGGTAAGGCAACTAGCTTTTTAGGAAGTGCGGGGATATATATACTGGTGGCTATCGCGTTATTCGTCCTCATTATCCCAAGCTTTGTTAAAACAAAGAGCCCAGCCTTGAATCATATAGTGGAAGAGGAAGAATAATCAGTAAAAGCCCTTTTTAGGGCTTTTACTTTTTCTAAGAAAGTAAGTAATATTTTAGTTGAATCTTGTAAAGGAGGATGTTAAATGGACATACTATGTATTGGTCATGCAGCTTATGATGTTACATTGCCTTTGGAGAAATACCCGCAGGAAAATGACAAATATTCTATTGAAGAATCCCTAGAAGCAGGGGGTGGTCCTGCTGCTAATGCTGCCTATTTATTAGCTAAGTGGGGAGTGAAAACTGGATTTGTGGGCTTGATCGGGGAGGATATCTATGGAGAAAGAATCATTAGAGAGTTTCAAGAAGTAGATGTGGATCTTTCCTTAATAGAAATAGAAAAAAATTATCCCACTCCTTTTTCCACTATTCTCATCAATAAAGAAAATGGGAGTAGGACCATTATCAATAGAAAACTGCCCCATAGAGGTCTGAAAATCAATAAGCAGCTTTTAGAAAATATTCAACCTAAGGTTATTTTGGTAGATGGTCATGAGTTGAAAGCTTCTTTAGAAATTTTAGAGAGATTTCCCAAAGCCATTAGCCTTTTAGATGCAGGATCTTTAAAGGAGGCTACAGAGATATTGGCTAGGAAGGTAGATTATCTGGTGGCTTCAGAAAAGTTTGCTAAACAATATAGTACAATAGAGGATTTAGATTCCGCAGAAAATTATAAAAAGTGTATGGATAGATTGAAAAAACTATCCCCACAGCAAGTGGTAGTGACCTTGGGAGATCAGGGATTGATCTACGATAAGCAGGGTGAAATAATAAAGCTACCTGCTTATAATGCCAAAGCTATTGACACAACAGGGGCAGGAGATATTTTTCACGGGGCTTTTGCCTATGGACTATTAAGGGATTTTTCCCTGATGAAAAATCTTAAATTTTCATCAGCTACATCTGCTCTATCTGTGGAAAAATTAGGGGGAAGACAATCTATACCAGATTTGGAAGAGGTAGAAGAAAAATGTAGTGGAATATCCCGCAAAAATACAATAGAATAAAAGAGAGGAACAAGGAAATATTAAAAGCATAAAAGTGCTAAAGGAGATAATCCCATGACCAAGAGAAAGTTCTTCAAAAAGAAATTAATATTTGCCTTTCTGGTGATATTTTTATTTACCTTAGGCCTTGCCCTTTGGCAGCCCCAACCGCCTTCAATATCCGATGAAGATCATCAGGTATTTAGTCTTATGGAAAATGCCTTAGGGGAAAAGGGAGAAATTATATTAAATAAGGATCAAATCAATGCCCTACTCAAGAAAGAATTTAATGAAGATAGGATAATAGGCAATTTAAAAATAAAAGATATTGGAATTGACATGAAAAAAGAAGAACTCATCCTGCATGTACCTATTGTCTACAGGGGATTATCCTTTACATTGACTTCCCGGGGAAGCATTCATTTTGAACAGCCTTATATTTATTACCGTCCTAATAAAGTGATGGTAGGAAAACTACCTATTCCTAAGTCTTTCTTACTCAGCACAATAGAAAAACAAGACAGTGAGCATTTTACTATTGAGGAAGGTAAGATAAAGATAGATAAAAGTATTTTACCCCTATCCATTTCCTATATTGCTGTTAAGGATGGACAATTACATGTTGCCTTAGATAAAGAGGGCAAAATCCAATGGGCCCTTCAATTTTTAGATTTAGAGGAAAAGGAAAAAGAAAAGGTGGAAAACATATTGGGCAATGTTCTAGAGGATTTAGACAAAATAAAGGAGATTCTTGAGGAAAATAACCAAAAAGATGTGATTGATAGAATTCAAAAGTCTATAGAAAATATGATCAAAAATCCGGATGATCATTCTCAAAAAGATATAGAGGATGCAAAAAAGTCCTATGGAACCCTTCCACCTAAGCAACAAAAAGAAGTGATGAGTGCCATTCTTTCAGGGGTGGATACCCATACCCTTCTGATGTTAAAGGAAGAGTTTGGATTTTAGAGATAAATCAAGAGCTGTGGCACAAGCATATATATTATATGTTCTTGCCACAGCTCTTTCACTTCTAATCCCTCTTGGGCTTTTTATTTTTTTATATTTGGAGCATTATCCTCCAACCATTCAATTAAATCTTTAAATACCATCGACTTATTACTTTCATTATAAATTTCATGACCGACGTTTTTATAAAATCGACAATATACATTTTTCATACCTGCTTTAAGATAAGAATGATAGACTTTGAGCACGCCTTTGGTATGGTCGCCCACGGGGTCTTTTTCCCCTGAAAATAAGTAAATAGGTAGATCTTTTGGGACAGCATGGATGACTTTAGGATCACATACCTTCTTAAGACCATATAACAAATCATAATAAAAACTAATTTTATAATGCTGTCTATAAAACACAGAATCCATGGAGTTTATAGGGGGTATATTTTTTATAGGCTTTGAAGGGATTGGAATATGGGATAAAGGAAGTAACCCCTGGGAATTTCCTAGGGATAATTGATTTAAAAAGGGACTAATCATCTTTTTCCCCTTCCACTTCATCATCCATTTTAATGCTGTCATGGCAATAACATTCCATCCACCTATTCCTCCATGGGTACCACATAGGATGACACCCACTACACTTTGAGGACAGTGGGTGATATAATCCCGGACAAGTAAAGAACCCAGACTATAGCCAAAGAGATAAATGGGCTTTTGAGGATAATCTCTTTGGATAATTTTGGTGAGTTGCCGCATATCTCCAACCGCTATGTTCCACCCTCCTTTTTCTGCAAAATATCCCAATTCATCTATTGTTTTTACATTTCTACCGTGCCCCCGATGATCATTGGCATAGACCACATAATCGGCCTCTACTAGGGGATGGGAAAAATCCTCATAATTTTGTCCCTGCTCCATCATTCCATGGGAAATCTGAATAATAGCCTTAGGCTCAACTGAGTCTTTTCCACTCCATCTATATCCCTGTAGGGACTTACCATCCTTTCCTTGAAATATAAAATCAGTACATTTCATTAAAAATCTCCCCGTTTATGTTGTTATAATTCATCATATTTAAAATATAAAAATAGGTGATTAATGATAGTTTCCCCTGGGATGGTGAAATGTTTTCATGGAATTAATGGAAAAAAACTAATAAGTAAAAAGAAAAACAAAAATCCATAGAGCACCAACTCCATGGATTTTTGTTTTTTTATAATCCTAATATTTCAGAAATTTCTCGCATAGCATTTAAAGAAAGCTCTGCAAATTCTGGGAAGGGGATATCCAGCATTTCTATGGAGGCCATAGCTTCCCTATTGGCTCCTGCAGCAAAGCGGACCTCTTTCATTCTTTTGGTTATAGACTTTACTTTTACATCTTTAAGTTGTTTACTAGGATATACTAGGGCAATAGCGGTGATGAATCCTGTAATGGGATCCCCTGCATAAAGAGCCCGCTCAAATTTAGCTTTAGGTTTTACCTTTGTAGCCGGGTTATGGGCTAGAATAGCCTGATACATTTCCTCGTTACCTAAATTGGCATTCCTTAATAATTCAACAGTCTTTGGTCCATGAAGGGACATATCAGATTGCCAATCCACTAAATCATTATCTAGATCGTGCAATAGTCCAGCTAGTCCCCATAAATCTTCACTTTCTGGCTCCAGTCTTCTGGCTAAAGCTCTCATCACACTTTCTACGGCATAGGAGTGCTTGAGGATATGGGGAGTGATTACATGTTGATGGAGTAATTTTTCTCCTTTTTCCCTATCTAGCATAATATACATCCTTCCTTATTGTTTATATTTTAAAGGGCTTTTCATTTATTATACAGTTTATACAAAAAAGGACAAGTCATCCCCTCTTCTTCCAGAGAGAAAATCTCTAAAAGCATTCAGAACGAGTGTTCCTGTCTAAAAATAATATGAAACTTTTTAGCAAGCTTTAAAGGAAATAACAGCATAGTGTCGAATGATAACAATGAGACTCTTTAAATAGGTTCATTTACCGAAACAAATTCTTTTCAGGGGGAAAGAAGGGAGGGAATGGGATGACTAGTCTAGCTCAGGATTCAATAAATAATAAAGTAAAAAGGGATAAGTTCCATATAAAGGATACAAAAGCTTTTTATTTTACTTGTTTCTTTCTAATCATCTTAGGGATGCTAACTTATATTGGTGGAAAAAATTTCTCCTTATTCCATCTCTCTATTCAGACTCTTATCGTGATCATGGGATTTAGTATATCCATCACTTCCTTTAATACCTATAAACTAAACAAAGACTATAAATTACTCATTCTAGGTGCTAGTTACAGTATTGTAACTGCCATTGATGTTGCCCATACCCTTCAACCTCACTTGGGAGCAGATGTAAACTGGGATATATTCTCTAATACTTTGTTTTGTGGGCGATATTTTGAGGGAATTACTTTAATTTTGGCTATTACTTTTTTTCATCAGAGCTTAAAGAGAAAAAAGGTAGTAATTATTTATGGCACGATACTTTTATTAATGATAGGGGGAATAATAGGTCACAATATAGTTAGATATATTGAAATGTCCTATAGGGTCTCTTATTTTACAACAATGTGGAGTCACTACTTCCTCATCATTATTCTATCCATCAATATGATGCGCTTATGGAATGACAAAGAACATTATAAACCTGAAATATGTACCTTCACTATGTTAGCCTTGGGTGCGTCTATTTTGTCTGAGATTTGTTTTATCTTTCATATAAGTAAGTTGACTTTTTTCAATATCATGGGGCATAATTTAAAATTCATATCCTTTTATTTTATTTATAAGGCCATCATAGGCGATTATCTAAAAATGCCTTATTCTTTATTAATAGAAAGCAATGAAAAGCTTCGACAGGAGATAGAGAATAAAAATGAAATAAAAGAACACTTACAGCAACAAGAGGTCATTCTACAGAAAGTATTAAATTCCTTAGAAGAAGGGATTATGGTTATGAATGACCAAGGAGAAATTATTCATTATAATAACCGATTTGCCTGTATGTGGGGATTGTCAGATTTTTTATCTAAAAATAGGGATAATGAGCAGGCAAAACATTATGCTGCGAAGATGACTAAGGATCCTAAAACATTTTTGAATAATATTCAGGAAGTTTATCATACCCATAATGAAGGTCATTTTGAAATAGCTCTTCTAGACGGTCGATATTTTGAAAGCTTCATCACTCCTTTTCAGGTGTATAATACCAAGGGATGGTTACATAGCTTCCGGGACATTACTCCTATTAAAAATAACCAAAAATTATTAATCGATAGTCAAAAAAGGTATAGATTGCTTATGGATAGCATGCCTGATGCTGTAATTTTGCATCACAATTTAAAATGTATATATGCAAATGCCGCTTGTGCCAAACTATTTGGTATAGAGGACAAGAAAAAAGCTATTGGAATGAATCTTTTATCCATATTACCTTATTCTGATATAAAGAATATCCGGGAAAAAGGCAAAAACTTATTTAATAACAACACCTATGTCAGTAGTGAATATATAATTTTAGATAGCCATAAAAACCTACATTATGTAGAATCCTTTTCCTCCCTCTATGGAGATAAAGAAGACGAAATAGTATTGACCATATTAAGAGAGGTTACTCAAAAGAAGGTGGCTGAAGAGCTGCAAAGGGATATGGAGGAAAAGGAAAGAAAGTTGGAAGAAAAAAGAAGACTAGATGAGTTTAAAATTGATTTTTATACCAATCTTTCCCATGAACTTAAAACACCTATTAATATCATTTCTGCTGTTAGTCATTTGATAAAAATAGAGGCAGGAATAGAGTCTCCTAAGATGGGCAAATATGTAAGCGTTCTCAAACAGAACTGCAATAGAATGATTCGTCTCATTAATAATTTAATCGACATGAATAAAATAGATTCGGGATATTTTCCAATAGAGATGAAAAATTATAATATCGTACAAGTAGTAGAGGATATTAGCTATTCAGTCATTCCCTATATGGAGGAAAAAAACATATCTTTTATTTTCGATACCGATATAGAGGAAAAAATATTAGCCATAGACATTAACTCTGTGGAAAGGATATTATTGAACCTATTATCCAATGCCATAAAATTTACACTAGCAGGTGGCGAAATACAAGTCGTGGTCAATGATCTTAAAGATGCGGTGGCCATAAGCGTTAAAGATACGGGGGTAGGGATTGAGAAAACCCTAAGGGAAAGTATTTTTGAACGATTTAAACAGGGATATGACCTCCATGAAACCAATCCAAGGGGAAGTGGTATAGGTTTGTCCCTAGTGAAGCACCTAGTAGAAATGCATCAGGGAAGCATAGAAGTATTTAGTGAAGTAGGACAGGGAAGTGAATTTAAAGTGATTTTGCCTGCCAAATCTTTAAGAGACAAAGATGGAAAGATCATGATAGAGGCTTTTTCCGTGGATAAGACAGAACAAAATGGTGGGATTGATATTGCCAGTATAGAGATGTCTGATGTAGTTATCTAACCATACCCCAAGGGATAAAACCTTGGGTGTTTTTGGTACAAAAAGAGAACAATGATGATCAAGGATTAGATTGAATGATTTAGGGAATAAGAAAGTATAGGGATATCATAATAAAATGAGATAGAACTAACTAATAAATAGGTTGTGATGAAATTGTGGCCGAGAAATACATATGGTAATTTAAAACGGGTGAAGGAAATTCTAGGAGTATTTATTAAGTATGGCTTTTACAATCAGTTAAATCAGCTGGGTCTTTTAAAACATCTCAGAGTACATCCTGTTCGAAAAAATCTAAGCAATGATAAGGACCATCTGGCAAGAGGACAGAGGGTAAGAATGGCATTAGAGGAATTGGGTACTACTTTTATTAAGTTTGGTCAGATTTTAAGCACCCGTAGGGATTTATTGCCTGCTGATATTATTGTAGAGTTGGAAAATCTCCAAGATGATGTGGCTCCTATTTCCTTTGAAATGATAAAAAAGATCATAGAAGAAGAGTTACAGGGAGAGTTACAGGATTTATTTTGGAATTTTGAAAAGAAGCCTCTGGCTACAGCATCTATAGCTCAAGTACACGAAGCTCAATTGAAGGATGGAAAAAGAGTAGTGGTCAAGATACAAAGGCCGGAAATTGAAAAAAACATAAGTTCCGACATTGGCATCTTAGAGGAAGTGGCAAGTTTTTTGGATCATCGGACCAAATATAGTAAGCTATATGACTTTACTGCCTTGGCCAGAGATTTTAAAGAGAGCTTATATAAGGAATTGGATTTTCATAATGAGGCTAGAAACATAAACATTTTTAGAAAAAACTTTAAAAACAATAAAAATATTTTTTTCCCTCTTGTATATGAAGAGTATACTACTGAAAAAATCCTAACCATGGAATATATCCAAGGAAATGCCCTAAGGGATATAGAATCATCGGGTGGAAAAAACTTTAATCCTGTGATAATCGCAGAGAGACTGACCACCTCTATTTTGGAACAAATTCTCCGGGACGGCTTTTTTCATGGAGATCCCCATCCAGGGAATATAAGAGTTTTATCAGAAAATAGAATTGTTTTTTTAGACATGGGTATTGTGGGACAATTAGGGGAGAAAAAGAGAGAACAATTTTTTAGGATGATTGTAGGGATTACTTTAAGAAATAGCAAACTTATGGTGCAGGCCATAAGTGAAATAGGGACAATGGGAGAGAGCATAGATTTTAAAAGATTGGAAAAAGAAATTGATAGGATGAAGGATCAATATTTAGAAGTTCCTTTAAAAGAAATTCAGATAGGAAAAGTATTAAATGAAATTTTTCTACTAGCCTTTCAATATCATATTACTATTCCCAATGAATTTGCCATGCTTGTCAAAACCCTGATTATTTTAGAAGGGTTGGTGGCAAAGTTAGACCCTAGCCTCAACATCGTAGAAATTGCCCAGCCCATTACACAAAAATTATTACTAGATATTTATTCTCCTAAAAAACTAGCTAAGGATATGGGAGGAAGCATTTTAGATTATGCAAAACTTTTTAGAGAATTACCTGGCAGTTTTTTAAATATTTTAAATAAATTTGATAAGAAGGAGACACAAATAGTTGTACATTTAAAAAATGAAGAAAAGATTATAAAAACCATAAATAAAATGGCCAATCAGCTGTCCTTTAGTGTAGCTCTTTTAGCCCTAAGTATAGTCATTAGTGGATTTATAGTAGGAATGTCCTTACAGGGCAATGCCTTTAATATCATTGGGATTAATTTTGTAAAAATAGGGCTAATGGCATCGGTAGCGATGGGATTGTGGTTGATCGTTTCTATTATAAGGACAGGAAGGTTTTAGAGGCAAAGAGAGAATACAGGACCCATAGTTCCTATAGAATTGAGCAGGAATACTTGATAAAATGGCGAATATATGATCAAAGGGAAAATCAGAACAAGGAGTGATAACGTATGAAACAAGATTTTTTCATGAAAAACAGGAAAAAAGTTGTAGAACAATTAAAAGAGGATAGCATAGTCGTACTATTTTCGGGGCAAGCCCCTCAAAGGTCGGCAGATTCCACCCATCCTTTTGTGGTAAATAGACATTTTTACTATTTAACCGGTCTAGATCAGGAAAATGTTATGCTAATCATCACCAAAAGCCAAGGAAAAGTGGAGGAAGAAATATTTATTGATGAAGCAGATCCCATCTTAGAAAAATGGGTAGGAAAAAAATATTCTAAAGAGCAGGCAGAGGATATATCAGGAATTGCTAAAATTGACTGGACCCATAAATTTGAGCAAAAATTGACCAATTTACTGGCTCAGTATTCCTATGAGAATATTTATCTGGATTTGGAAAAAGCCACATGGAATAGTGAAGAACAGAAGGGCTTAAATTTTGCTAAGGAGATAAGGAAGCGTTTCCCCTATTTACAGATTAAGGACATCTATCCGATGATTAGTGAGCTAAGAACCATCAAAGAGCCTGAAGAAATTGAGAAAATAAAGAAGGCCATTGAAATAACTGCAGAAGGTATTAAAAACATTATGACCAATATGCAATCTGGTCTAAAGGAATACCAATTAGAAGCCTACTTTGATTTTGCCATTAATTATCTAGGGGCAAGGGACAATGCTTTCCCTACCATAGCAGCTTCGGGAGAAAATGCTGTTATTCTGCACTATGAGGAAAATAATAATACTCTAGAAGAGGGAGAACTGATATTATTTGATTTAGGAGCAGATTACCAGCATTATTGTGCAGATATTAGTAGAACTTTCCCTGTAAGCGGAAAATTTAGTGAAAGACAAAAAGAAATATACAATATTGTTTTAAAGGCAGAATTAGAAGTTATTAAGGCTATGAAACCAGGTTTGCTCTATGATGAATTAAATAAAATAGCAAAAAAAGTGTTGGCAGAGGGATGCATGAAAATTGGTCTTATTGAAAAGGAAGAGGAAATATCCAAATACTATTATCATGGGATAAGCCATCATTTAGGCCTAGACGTTCATGATGTGGGGAGAAGAGGAGGAATACTAAAGCCTGGTATGGTCTACACTGTAGAGCCTGGACTTTATATAGAAGAAGAAAAAATAGGCATCCGTATAGAGGACGATGTCCTCATTACTGAAGATGGCCATGAAGTACTGTCCAAGAGCATACCCAAGACCGTGGAGGAAATTGAGGAATTGATGAAATAAATAAAAGAATAAGGGTGATTCTGATGAAGGCTTTTATTAATGGAAGGATTATAGGGGAAAATGAAATACTAGAAGACCATATTATCCTATTTGAGAAGTCAATTAAAGAAATTTTACCCAAAGATGAATTTATCCAAAGCCAAAACATAGAAATTATAGATCTAGAGGGCAAATATATCTCTCCAGGTTTTATTGATATCCATATCCATGGGGCAGGGGGTAGTGATACCATGGATGGTACTCTTAGGGATTTGGAAATCATCAGTAAAACCATAGGGACTACTGGGGTTACTTCCTTTTTACCCACCACGATGACCATGGGGAAAGATCGTATTTATAAGGCATTAGATAGGGTAAGAGAGGCTATGAATAAAAAAATGCCAGGGGCAAAGGTATTAGGTGCCCATATGGAAGGCCCCTTTATTAGTGAGAAATTTAAGGGAGCCCAAAATCCTAAATTTATTATCAAGCCCCAATTTGAGTTCATCAAGGACTATTTAGACGTCATAAAAATCATTACCCTAGCTCCCGAAGAAGATGAGAAATTTTCCTTTATACAACAAGTAGGAAGTATAAAGGATATGGTTCTCTCTATGGGACATACCAATATCAATTATGAAAGAGCCTTACAAGCTATTGAAAAGGGGATTTCCCATGGGACCCATCTCTTTAATGCAATGACTCCTCTACATCATAGAGAACCTGGAGCGGTAGGAGCAGCTTTGCAAAGTGAAATTACCTGTGAGCTCATCGCCGATACCATTCATGTTCACCCAGCCTTATTAGACTTTGTTATAAAGACTAAGGGATTGGAGAAAGTAATTTTGGTTACTGACTCTATGAGGGCAGGCTGTCTCAGGGAAGGAAACTATGACTTAGGCGGTCAGAAGGTTGTTGTAGATGACAAATCGGCGCGACTAGAAGACGGGACTCTAGCAGGGAGTATTTTAACCATGAATGGGGCATTAAAAAACATCTTACAGTCTAGTCCCATCAAACTATGGGAAGCCATTGGATTATTATCCCTAAATCCTGCAAAAAAATTAAACATTCATCATAAAAAAGGGAGTATAATAAAGGGGAAGGATGCAGATTTATGTATCCTAGATGAGGCTTACAATGTGTTTATGACCTTAGTAGAAGGCGAGATTGTATATTCCAGCATCTAGGGGTGGACCTATGTAAAGCCCACTAAATGTTACAAAAATGGAATAAAAGGAGATGAAGGATATGAAAATAATTATTACAAAGAACCACGAAGAAATGAGCCGAAAGGCAGCTGCTTTAGTGGCTAGTCAAATGATTTTAAAACCAGAAAGTGTATTAGGATTTGCCACAGGCAGCACTCCCGAGGGAATGTACCAAAAGCTAATAGAAGCGAACAAAAAGGGGGACATTGATTTTAGTAAAATAAAAACCTTCAACCTAGATGAGTATTATGGATTAGAAAAGGAAAATCCTCAAAGTTATTATTATTTCATGCAGGATAAACTTTTTAACCATGTAAACATGGATCCCCAAAACACCCATATACCCAATGGTATGGCTGAAGATACAGAAAAAGAATGTAGAGAATATGAAGAAAAAATTGAGAAGGCTGGAGGAATTGATCTTCAAATCCTAGGAATAGGCAATAACTCTCACATTGGTTTTAATGAGCCTGATACTGAGTTTGTGAGGGATACCCATTTAGTTGGTTTAAATGAAGATACCATTCAAGCCAATGCAAGGTTCTTCGAAAGTGAAGAGGAAGTTCCTACCCAGGCCTTAACCATGGGTATTGGCACCATTATGAAAAGTAAGAAAATAGTTTTAATGGCTTCAGGTAAAGGGAAAGCTGATGCTATTTACAACACTGTAAAAGGGGAGATCTCTCCTGAAGCACCATCTTCCATCCTACAGCTACATAGGGATGTAATATTGGTTATAGACCAGGAAGCCGCTTCAAAATTATAAAAAGAATATCTCTATATCATATAGAATATATGAAAATGATTAAATAGCTTAGGAAGTGAACACTTCCTAAGCTATTTAATTTTGTCACAATTACTTATGGACTTATCTACATATCTTTAAGTTGTATAGACCTAGAGACTAAAATATAATAAGTAGTAAGAAAATTAAAACATTTTCATAGGGATGTTGTTATTTAATCATGTCATTATTGGAGAAAGTTATTTTGATAAAATCAATTGTTACTTAGCCAAACATACTCCGGGAGGTAGTTTGATGAAGAGGGAAAAAATAAGTATAAGAAAAAAGGATATATTGGCAAAACTTTGTAATGCGCATGATTATATTACTATAGCAGATATCGCCCAAGACATTGGTGTAAGTTCGAGAACTATTTTAAGAGAGCTTAAAGAGATAGAAGATTGGTTGGTAAAAAGAGGAATAAGATTAATCAAGAAAACTGGGGTAGGCATTTCCTTGCATTGTGCAAAAGAAAAAAAAGAGCAGCTGTTGGAATGGATAAATAATACAAGTGCAGTGAAGATATTTACCCCCTCAGAGAGACAGACCATCATTACCAGTGAACTTTTGCAAAAAAATGAACCCATTAAATTATATTACTTAAGCCTAATTTTAGATGTTACAGAGGGGACCATCAGTAAGGATTTAAATAAGGTGGAAGAATGGTTGGAGCGGTATCATCTTAAATTAGTGAGAAAGCCTGGGCTAGGAGTTTTTATTCAGGGGGAAGAAAGGAATAAAAGAAGAGCCATAGTCAATCTCATTTATAAAAATGTAGAAGAAAAACAATTGTTAGATTTTGTACGAAAGAATATAACCAATCCATCAGAGGGATCGAAAAATATTGAAATAAGGACAAGAAATAGGCTGTTGAATTTAATTGATAAGGATATCATCATAAAATTAGAAGAGCTTATCTATCAAGCTGAGGAAGATATGGGTTATCAATTAGCCGAGAGTGCTTACGCGGGATTAATTGTTCACCTTGCCTTGGCCATCAAGCGCATTGAAAACGGTGAAAAAATTGTAATGGATCAAAATTTTTTACAGGAACTCCGTAAAAATCCAGAGTTTTTAATCGCGAAAAAGATATCTAATAATATTTCTCATCTTTTTCATATAAAGATTCATGATGATGAGGTGGGATATATTACAATGCATCTTATGGGGTCTAAAAATAAAAATATTGTATATAACAATGCAGATAAAAATATAGCAAACTATGAACTGGTTAAATTAGCAAGGGAAATGATTAAAGTAGCAGAATCAGAAACAGGGTATTTTCTGAGGAATAATGAAAAGCTGTTAATGGGGTTGGTTAATCATTTAGGACCTACTTTGAAAAGACTGAAAATGAAAATGGACATTAGAAATCCTCTATTGGAGGAGATTAAAACCCGATATCCCCATTTAATCAGCATTAGCCAAAAAGCCGCCAAGACATTGGAGGATTACTTGGGAGAAACACTACCGCAGTCAGAAATAGGTTATCTGGCTATGCATCTGGGAGCAGCCATTGAAAACAGAGAAGTATTTCCCCAATCTTTGTTTCGAGTAGCCGTGGCTTGTCCTAGCGGGATTGGGACCTCAAGACTTTTAGCCGCAAGAATAGAAAAAGAATATAAAATGATTGAAGTGGTGGATGTGATATCTACTTTTCATATAGAAGAGAAATGGCTGGAAAAAGAGGAAATTGACTTCATTATTTCCACCATTTCCATTGAAAAAAATGATATTCCAGTAATTATTGTCAATCCCTTTTTATTAAAAGAAGATAAAGAGAAGATTGATCAATTCATATCTAACTTTTCAGAAAAAATCATGGCTTCAAAAGAAAAAAGAAAAACAAAAGAAATAAGCTTTAGAGATCAATTATTACAGATGCAAAGCTATAATCAAGGGATTATACAGATTTTGGATAACTTTTTTCTTAAAACACTAAATGCTTACGGAATGGAAGACTTGATTGGAATCATTAGTAGGGAAATACTTGAGGAAAAATCAGCTCAAGAACAATTAAGGCAGGATTTATGTAATCGAGAAGAAAAGGGTGGAACCTTTATTTCTGATAAGAACTTTCATTTACTTCATTGTCGAAGTGCAAGTATTGAAGAATTATATTTTGGTGCAATTCATCTTACTCATCATAATGAAGAAAAGACAGGGATGCACTTAGTTATTCTTATGTTAGCTCCTAAAGACAGTACCCCTATTCAATTAGAGGTCATGGGTGAGGTGAGTAAGTTAATCATCAATAGACCACATTTTTTATCTTTGTTGAAAAACGGTCTAAGAGAGGAGGCTTATGTAGAAATTAGTAATGGGTTAAAGGCGTTTTATCAAGAAAGAATAAATAAAAGATAGGAGGGTATAAAATGGATAAGAAAAATAATTCAACAAAAAAGGCCCAAGAAAGAGTACAAAAATTTGGAAGGTTTTTGAGTGCCATGGTTATGCCAAATATTGGAGCTTTTATCGCCTGGGGAATTATTACCGCTCTGTTCATCCCTACAGGATGGGTGCCCAATGAACAACTGGGGGCATTAGTAGACCCAATGATTACTTACCTACTTCCCCTATTGATTGGTTATACAGGGGGACAAATGATAGGCGGTAAAAGGGGAGGCGTTGTGGGGGCAGTGGCAACCATGGGGGTAATTGTGGGAGCAGATGTACCTATGTTTATAGGAGCTATGATCATGGGCCCCTTAGGAGGATATATCATTAAAAAGTTTGATGACGCCGTAGAGGGGAAGATTCCAGCAGGCTTCGAAATGCTCGTAAACAATTTTTCAGTAGGAATTATCGGTGCTATAGTAACATTACTAGCATTCTTGGGAATTGGTCCTGTTGTACAAAACCTTAACCATGTATTAGAAGTAGGCGTGAGAGCAATTGTCAATGCAGGTCTACTTCCTCTAACTTCTTTATTTGTTGAACCAGGAAAAATTCTCTTTTTAAATAATGCTATGAATCATGGAGTTTTAGGACCCTTGGGATTGCAGGAAGCTAAGGAATTGGGGAAATCTATATTCTTCCTTTTAGAAACAAATCCCGGCCCAGGGTTAGGAATATTATTAGCCTATTGGGTGTTTTCTAAAGGGTCGGTTAAACAATCAGCCCCTGGGGCAGTGATTATTCATTTTCTAGGGGGAATTCATGAAATCTATTTTCCCTATATCTTAATGAACCCAATCTTACTATTAGCCGTTGCCGCAGGGGGAGCGAGTGGGGTATTAGTCTTTAGTATTTTGGGAGCAGGTCTAGTGGCTACTCCTTCACCAGGAAGCATATTTGCACTAATAGCCATGACTCCAAAGGGGGGCTACCTACCTGTATTGGCAGGAGTGTTGATCTCTACAGCAGTGAGTTTCTTAGTGGGGGCTTACTTTATTAAAAGAGTCAGTAATAGACAGAATGAAGATGAACTGTCAGAGGCCCAGGAAAGAGTAGCAGAATTAAAGGGGAAACAACCAGAACTATCTGTGAATACGATTGTATTTGCCTGTGATGCAGGAATGGGATCCAGTGCTATGGCAGCTACCAATTTAAGAAATAAGATAAAGAAAGCAGGTTTAGACATCCAGGTAATCCACGGGGCAATCGAAGAAATTCCTGCCGATGCTGAACTAGTGATTACCCATGAGAGTTTAACAGAAAGGGCAAAGGCCAAAGCAAAAAATGCTGAACATATATCCATTAAGGATTATTTTAATGATGCAGCTTTAGAAGGACTTATAGATAGACTAAAGGGAAAAAGCAATAGGAGACAAGAGATTCATTTCTTTGAAGAAAAAATGGATGTTCTTAAAAAAGCAAATATAAAATTAAATCTCCCTTCTGTAACCAAAATAGAAGCCATCAAAATGGCAGGACAGATTTTAGTGGATGATGGTTATGTGGAAAAAGAATATATTCAATCTATGCTTGAAAGGGAGGAACATTTAAGTACCTATATCGGAAATGGTGTTGCCATTCCCCACGGGGCAGGGAGTGCAAAGCATCTTATTAAAAAATCAGGTATTGTCGTGTTGCAATTTCCAGATGGGATTTTATTTGATGAGAACAAGGTTCACATTGTTATTGGTATTGCAGGGGCTGGGGATGAACATTTAAGCATTTTAGCGAATATAGCCTCAACCTTAGAGAATGAAGAAATAGCTGAAGTTTTTAAAAAGACAACAAGTGTAGAAGAAATTTATAGCAAATTTACAGCAGAGGCATTATAAATCTAGATAAGGAAATTGCATGGATAGAATTTTTAGTAGAGATCCTATCATGATGACTATTTATTTTATAGAATAAATGAGAAGGATGATATGCTAAAAATCTATTCTGCAATTTCCTTATTAAAATGAAAAAAGAAGGAGGGGAGGGGACCAATGATTATCACCTTGACTTTAAACCCTGCTATAGATAAAACAATAGAAGTAAATAACTTTACCATCAATCATGTCAATAGAATATCGAAAGTAAGGATAGACCCTGGGGGTAAGGGGATTAACGTGTCCAAGGTTATTCAAAAACTAGGGGGGGACAGTAAAGCCCTTGGAGTATTGGCCGGAAGGTCAGGAGATTTTATTAAAGACCAATTGGATAGGCTAGGAATTGATCATGATTTTATATCTATTAACGGAGAGACGAGAACCAATATTAAAATCGTAGATAGAGAAGAAAATACGAATACCGATATCAATGAAAAGGGACCTCTTTTGACCTTGGAGGATTTACAAAAAGTTATGGATAAGCTCTTTTTTTTATTGAACCCACAAGATATACTAGTGTTATCAGGTAGCGTACCTAGTAATGTGGAAGATGGGATTTATCAGAAAATCATTGCTAAGGCAAAGAAAAGGAAGGTAAAAACCATATTAGATGCCGATGGCTCTCTTTTACGCCAAGGTATTGAGGCTGGTCCTTATCTAGTTAAACCCAATATTCATGAATTAGAAAGAGTATATCAGCAAAAAATCCTAAATACCGAGAAGGCAATAGAATGTGCTAAAAATATTTTTAAGCATGGTGTAGAGATTGTAGTTCTCTCCCTAGGGGGAGAAGGGGCCATCTTTATGACCAAGGAACAAACCATAAAGGTAGGGGGGATAAAAGTAGATGTGATAAGTACGGTTGGTGCAGGAGATGCAATGGTAGCGGCTCTAGCTTTAGCAATTCATAGGGGATACTCCTTAGAGAAAGCTATCAAACTATCTATCGCCACTAGTGCTGCCAGTGTCATGACAGCAGGTACTGAGGCTGGCCATCCTAGGGTGGTAGAGCAGCTAGAAGAACATGTCCATTTGGATATACTCAGATCATAGGAAGGGTGGTTAGAAAGATGAAAACCAAAGCGGTAAGATTATATGGAGCAAAGGATTTAAGGTTAGAAGAGTTTGAATTACCTAAAATAAAGCAGGATGAAATATTAGTAAAGATCATTACCGACAGTGTTTGTATGTCTAGCTATAAGGCAACCATTTTAGGAGAAAATCACAAAAGGGTGCCGAAGGATATTGGAGAAAACCCCATTATTATGGGACATGAATTTTCTGGAATTATTGTAGAAGTAGGAAAGGTATGGCAGCATCAATTTAAGCCAGGAGATAAATTTGCTATTCAACCAGCACTAAACTATAAGGGAAGCATGGCCTCACCAGGATATTCCTATAAGAATTTTGGGGGAGCCTGTACTTATGCCATTATTCCACCAGAGGTAATGGAATTAGGTTGTTTATTACCCTATAAAGGGGAGGCTTTTTATGAAGCTTCTTTAGCAGAACCAATGTCTTGTGTCATTGGAGCTTTTCATGCCAATTATCATACTGTTACGGGAAAATATGAGCATGTTATGGGAATTGTAGAAGGTGGAAATATGGCTCTCTTAGCTGGCTGTGGGCCCATGGGACTGGGCGCCATAGACTATATCTTACATTGTGATAAAAGGCCAAGGCTATTGGTGGTAACAGATATTAATGAGGAGAGAATTGCCCGAGCCCAGACTGTGTTTTCTAAGGAAGAGGCTAAGAAAAATGGCATAGAACTGATTTTCGTCAATACAAAAAATATAGAAAATCCCAGTGAATATTTAAGGGAACTTACAGAGAATGAAGGCTATCATGATGTATTTGTCTACGCCCCTATACAGGAAGTTGTGGAGGATGGAGATAAAATTTTAGCCAGAGATGGTTGTCTAAACTTTTTTGCAGGACCAACAGACTCCAATTTTTCAGCTCAGATGAATTTTTATAATGTTCACTATGCTGCTACCCACGTTGCAGGAACCAGTGGGGGAAATACTGATGATATGAAGGAGTCTCTGGAGATGTCCGCGCGACAAGCTATCAACCCTGCTGTCATGATAACCCATATCGGTGGTCTCAATGCGGCAGCAGATACCACCTTAAACTTACCCAATATACCTGGAGGCAAAAAACTAATCTATACCCATATAGACATGGAATTAACGGCCATAGAAGAGTTTGCAAACAAGGCGAAGATAGATGGAGATCCTTTTTTTACAGAGATGGCAAAAATTATTAAAAGGCATAATGGCCTATGGTCGCTAGAAGCGGAAAAGTATTTACTGGAAAACTATAAAAAGACCATATAGTTTTATATCTAAAACCCCAAGAACTGGGGTTTTTATTTTGATCTAGGAAGGGGATCTTGCCCACCAAGGATCAGATTTCTCAGAGTATTAGAGGGGAGAATGGCTGCTTTCTTCATCCTATCAATTAAAAATTAAGGAGAATTATATCTATCTATACAAAAGTAAAAGGTATAGAAATATTCAATTGGCCTTCCTAGAGGACTTGTCTTAAAATAAATATAGATAAGCTATTAGGGGGATTAAAATGACAAGAGAAGAACGATTAGAAGCCGTAAAAAAGGAAGCCGAAGGGTATTTTGAAAGAGGAGAATTTTTCTGCTCAGAGGCGGTAGCCCAAACCATCAATCACCTATTAGGCAAACCCTATGAAGATAATATTATAAAAATGGCATCAGGATTTCCCATAGGCATGGGTAAGGCAGGCTGCTTATGTGGTGCAGTAAGTGGTGGACAAATGGCTCTGGGAATGGCCTATGGTAGGGTACATGGAGAGGCTATGAATGAGAAAATGTTCCCATTAGCTTCCGGTTTGCATGATTTTGTAAAGGACCAATATGGTTCAACCTGCTGTAGAGTCATTACTAGACAATGGAAAGGGGATAACTTCCAAAGTCCTGGCAGAAAGAAACATTGTATAGAGATTACAGGAAAAGTTGCCCAATGGGTAGCAGAAAAATTAATAGAAGACGGTCAAATAGAAGTAGAATAATAAAAGATCAATGACAGGCTCCCGTCATTGATCTTTTATTATTGGTTGAATTCGGCTATGTCCATCTTTGAAGGCTAAGAGCTTGTAATCCTTTTAGGTTCTGCTAAATTTGTTTTACCCAAACAGGTAACTAGATGAAGCTTTCCTTTGAAAAGCAAAGCCTAAGCCTGATTAAGCTGTGGTTACTTTGGTAGACTTACTTTTAGACAATAGAAAATGTATATATCTAAATAGAACATAGAGGACTAGGGTAAGGGCTAAAAGCTCCTCAAATTTTACTAGGTATTGTAGTGCAGCAATGGACCTTCCTGCATTGGTTAAAAATCCATTGACTAGTTTAATCGAAATAGCACTAATGGCCAAGGGAAAGGTAAAGGCTGAATAACTGGGATAAAACTTTAGCTTGAGCAGTTTAGGCAATTGTATGAGTACCATTAAAAGTGTAAATTGAGACAAGGCCAATAGAAACCCTATTATAAACATATTTTTCTCCGGAAATGAATTTATATATCCAGCTAAACAAAGGCTGGCAGGAGCTGAAAAAATCATAAGGGTAGGCAAGGCAGGTTCTGGGATTCCCTTAACTTTTAATGTTCGATATAGAATGATCGGCAGGAATACTAAATAGCCTAAAAAGCCAAACCAAAAAATTATTTGGCCAAGATAGATCTTGTCGAATACCGGCGCGGTAACGCTACCGACTACTATGCCCACATAGACAATAAACCAACTGGGGAAGACCTTATTTATAGTAAAGCTGAGTACATATTTTCTTGTAAAATGAACAAGTAAAAGTACATGGAATACAAGTCCTAAAATCCATAATCCCAAGGCAAATGAACCCAAATAAGGTTTTATATAAGCTGCCAATAGGATGATTCCCATGGAAAGTGTAGGGAAAACACTGGCAACAACAGGATTTTTTAAGTCTTCAGCAACTTCCCTTGGATACTTGATTATTTTTATGACTACCAATGCTAAAATAATTGTCGATAATATACCAAAAATATTTTTATAAATCTCCCCATAGGATAAAACAAGATTACCTGTGGTGGCTAGGGCCAACATTAGTCCAACTACAGGCAGGGGCAAGTTTTTAATGATTTTATTCATTTCCATCACTCCATTGATATATAGTTTGATCATTATAACACAAGTTCTTCCGAAGGCTAGAGTATCATGGATAGAGCAACAAATCCAATAGAAAAACTCTATAATCAATCCTTATTCATAGGATTTCTTCAATATTTAATAGAAAAAGTTGAAAAGGTTATCACTGAAAATCTATGATAAAATGGGGTATATATAAATAAATTTCAGTATAGAAAAATCTAAGGAGAATGATTTCTATGTATAAAATGGTTGTATTAGATTTGGACGGTACCCTTTTTAACTCCCAAACTATGGTTTCGGAAAAGAACAAAAGAGCTATTCAAGCATGCATGGAAAGAGGGGTAAAGGTAGTCCTAGCGAGTGGACGAATGCATGGCTTTATGATGCCTTTAGTTAGAGATTTAAACCTTCATCATCATTCTCATGTAGCCTGCAATGGCAACACCATATTTACCCATCATGGTCAAACAGAGGATGTAGCGGCAATAGATGATGAGGTCTATCGAAATCTCGTGAAAAGATATAAAAAGGAAAATTTAGAAATAGCGGCTTTTTCTAAGGATTGTATCTATTATGAAAAAGCACCACGGTTGCTGGAAGTCTTCTCTAGAAGCCAAGATGGACAAATTCTTCAAGTGGAAGCATTAGAAGAGTTAACAGGAATATTAAAGATGGTCATATATGTAAGGGAAGAGAACGTACAAGAAGAAAAACGTATAAGGGAGATCACCAAAGAGGATGCCACCATCCTAAGAACCTATCATCTCTTTGTGGATGTGGTAGGGCTGAATGTAAGTAAATATAAAGCCCTGGAAAGATTAATCAAGGAGCAAAATATAGATCCCAAACAGGTCATTGCCATTGGAGACAGTGAAAATGATGTAGAGATGATTACCAATGTAGGATTAGGGGTAGCCATGGCCAATGGCAGTGAAAATCTAAAGAAACTGGCCAAATATATTACCCCCAAAACCAATGATGAAGACGGGGTAGCAGAAGTCATAGAGCGCTTTGTATTAAAGAAAATAAGTTAAACCAAAAACTGACGGGAGCTCCCGTCAGTTTTTTAGGCTATGGCTTAGCCATTTATGAAGTTTAATGATCGCCACGATGGATAAGTTCTTGCTTTAAATTCCATAGCTTTACAGAAAGATCCACATGGTAGATCTGAGGATTGATGAGTCTTTGGTATTCTTCCCAAAGGGTAGACTTTTGCTCCTGGGCATGGGCTCTAATCTGCTCTACACTAGGGGAATTATACACTTTTTTGCCGTTAACAAAGATAGGCACTAAAAGCTCTTTGATATAAAAATTGCTTAATACTCTTTTTTTCCACGTGTGAATAGGATCGAAGATCACCAAAGGTTTATCTTCAGCAATAACCTCATGGTCTAATGCAATTAAATCGGCTAGAGCCTTGTGGGTATCTTTGTCATAAAAACGAATGACTTTCTTGTAACCCGGATTGGTAATCTTGATGGCATCATTGGATATTTTGATTTTTGGTTTGATTTCTCCATCTTCGATTTGAGACAATTTATAGACCGCCCCTAGGGCTGGACAATCATAGGAGGTAATCATTTTGGTGCCTACTCCCCAAAGATTGATGCCTGCTCCTTGCAGTTTCAAGTCTTTGATGAGATGTTCATCCAAGTCAGAGGAAGCAGAGATGATGGCATCATGGAAACCTTCCTCATTGAGCATTTTTCTGGCCTGTTTACTTAAATAGGCTAAATCTCCGGAGTCTAAACGAATACCATATCCTTTTTGAAGGTTGCCTTTTTCCCTGAGCTCCTTGAATACTTCAATAGCATGGGGAATACCTGATTCTAGAGTGTTATATGTATCCACCAGCAGAATAAGATTGTCAGGATTGTATTTGGCATAGGTTCTAAAGGCATCCAATTCACAATTATAACTTTGAATAAAACTATGGGACATAGTCCCCTTAGAGGGAAGTCCTGTTATATATTCAGTTTCTACATTACTGGTGGCCGCACATCCCCCCACAATGGCAGCCCTAGCTCCGAAAAGTCCTGCCTCTGGACCATGGGCCCTTCGCAGACCAAATTCTAGTACGCTATCCCCTTCTGCTGCATAGACCACTCGAGAGGCTTTGGTGGCAATAAGAGTCTGATGATTGATGATGGTCAGCATGGTGGTTTCAATTAGTTGGGCTTCGATTAAGGGAGCTTTTACTCTAATAATGGGTTCATTGGGAAATACCACTGTTCCTTCAGGTATAGCATAGATTTCCCCACTAAAGGAAAAGTTTCTGAGGTATTCTAAAAAATCCTCATTAAATTCAGGATGATTCTCTCTTAGCAGTTGGATATCTTCTTCGTCAAACTTCAGATTTTCTATGTAATCTATTATCTGCTCCAATCCAGCCACTAAAGTATAGCCACTACCACAAGGATTTTTGCGAATAAAAAGGTCAAAAACCGCTATTTGCTCTTTTTTATCATCAAGATAATATACATTGCCCATACTTAGTTGGTAAAAATCTGTTGCAAGTTGTAGTTTTCTCTCAAAAGACATTTTCCGCCTCCAATGTTATAAATTTTGTTTATCAAAATTTTACACCTATAGAGGATATAAAGCAAGGGAATGGTGACAAGATAGATGGATTAATCCCTTTCCCTAAAAAACTTTGCCATACTCTCTGCATCATAATGGTTAATGATATCTTGGGCTTCTAGCCAGCCCTTACGAGCAATGGAAATGCCGTAGTCTATATAATGAAGTCCTGATAATCTATGGGCGTCCCCTTCGATAGCTAACTTTACGCCTAGTTCCTTTGCTCTTTTACAATGGCGCCAATCCAAATCAAGCCGATGGGGATTGCTGTTGATTTCTATAGCCACATGATGATGAGCACAGGCCTTTAAAATTTCTTCTATATCCACTTCATACCCTTCACGGGATAAAAGCAAGCGACCTGTCACATGACCTAAAATTCGAGTATGGGGATTTTTAATGGCTGTAATTATACGCTTGGTCATATCTTCTTTAGACATTTGAAACTGGGAGTGCACGGATGCGATGACATAATCAAAGAGATGGAGAGTGTCATTATCATAATCCAAAGAGCCATCGGATAAAATATCTGATTCAGTGCCTTTAAAAATGGTTATGCTGGGATATTTTTCATTTAACTTATGGATTTCCTGATGTTTTCTATGAATAATATCTTTGGTAAGTCCCCGGGCGTAGGCAGCGGATTGACTATGATCAGAAATGCCGATATAGGAAAAATTCATTTTGATGGCTTCTTGGACCATTTCTTCTATGCTATTATTCCCATCACTATAGTGAGAATGGTTGTGTAGGGTACCCTTGATGTCCTCTCTTGTAATAAGCTTGGGTAATTGTCCTTTCTCAGCAGCTTCAATTTCCCCCCTATTTTCCCTGAGTTCTGGTGGAATATAATCAAGATCTAAAATAGAGAAAAACTCTTTTTCATCTTTAGCTGGAAGGATTGTTTCTTCTTTGAAAATGCCATATTCATTTATTTTCAGCCCCATCTTCTTTGCTCGATGGCGCATAGCTGTATTGTGTTCTTTGCTCCCTGTAAAATGATGAAGGGCATAGGGATATTCTTTTTTCTCTACTAAGCGGATATCCACATTTATGCCTATATTGAGTCCCATACTAGATTTGGTATCTCCTTGTTCATTGGTATGGGCCTTTCGGGGATAGGATAAAAAGTGATTCATGATCTCTTCCCGATCTTCCCTAGCACAGCTGGCTAAGATGTCAATGTCCTTAATGATTTCCTTCCGTCTACGGATACTCCCTCCCAGACTACACTGTATGGTCTTGGGGTGTTTCTCTACCCACTGTAAAATATCTTTTCCAGCCTCAAGGGCATGGGAAAGCAAAAAATGGCCATGATATCTTTTCATCATTTTTATACCCTCTAAGATATTTTGCTGACTTTTTTTGCCGAATCCCTCCAAGTCTAAAAGTCGATTTTCTAAGGCGGCGTATTCCAATTCCCCTAGGGTAGTAATGTCTAACTCATTATATATTTTCATAATCTTTTTTGCTCCCAATCCTGGGATTTTAGTCATTTCCAGTAGACCAGGGGGAATAGAAGATTTTAATTCTTCATAATATGTAGATTGATGATCAAGAACCATTTCCTTAATTTGTTCTTCTAGAGTTTCGCCTATCCCCTTAACCGTATTTAATCTATCTTCGGCTACAAGGGTATGGAGATCATCTTCTAAAGTTTCAATAATTCTAGCTCCATTTTCATAGGCCCGTATTTTAAAAGGATTTTCATTTTTAAACTGCAAAAGTTCAGAAATTTCCCTAAGGATATTGGCAATCTCACTTTGATCCATATAAAGCACCTCCTAAATTCTTTATTCTTAATATACCCATATGGAGAAAAATATCCCATGGAGAGATAGAGGGAGAAAAGAGAAAGAGTATAGAGGATAGGAGAAAAATTTAAGATTTTAAAAAGCTGAATAAAAAGATTAAAAAATCCATACACTCTTAGGTGGAAATATTTTGTAATTGGGGTACAATAGTAAATAAATGAAATTTTTACAGGAGGGAAAATCATGGGTTATATGGATAAATACAATCAATGGATGGAAAGTGAAAATATTGATGAGGCAACCAAGGATGAACTGGAAGGCATTAAAGATGACTTAGCTGAAATTGAAGATCGTTTTTATAAGGATCTAGAATTTGGTACTGGAGGTCTTAGGGGCCTTATTGGAGCAGGCACTAATCGAATGAATAAATATACCGTAGGAGTAGCCACCCAAAGTTTAGCCAACTACATAAATAGCCTAGGAAAAGTGAAGAAGTATGATGGAGTGGCTATTGCCTATGATTCTAGAAACTTTTCCCCAGATTTTGCCCAAGAAGCAGCTTTAGTGCTCAATGGCAATGGCATCAAGACCTATTTATTTGATGGATTAAGAAGTACTCCTGAGCTTTCCTTTGCCGTGAGACATTTAGGCTGTGCAGGAGGTATTGTGGTGACTGCTAGTCACAATCCTCCCCAGTACAATGGATATAAGGTGTATTCCCCAGAGGGAGGACAACTAGTCCCCGAACAGGCAAAAAAAGTTATAGAAGAAGTAAAAAAGGTGGGGGACTTTTCCAATATCAAATCCATAGATAAGGATGAAGCCGTAAGACTAGGGCTTTTTAATGTTATAGGTAAAGAGGTGGATGATGTCTTTATAGAGACCATCAAAACCCAAAGTTTGCGCCAGGAGGTTATTCAAAAATTAGCTGCTGACTTTAAAATGGTATATACTCCTCTTCACGGTACTGGAAATATTCCCGTACAAAGGATTTTAAAGGAAGTTGGATTTAAAAATGTTTATGTAGTAGAAGAACAGGCAAAACCCGATGGCAATTTCCCAACAGTAGAATATCCTAATCCTGAGGAGGAAAAAGCTTATACCTTAGCTCTGGAATTAGCGGAAAAAGAAAATGCCCATCTCATTATTGCTACCGATCCTGACAGCGATAGGGTAGGGGTAGTATTTAGAAATAAAAAGGGAGAATATCTACTTTTAAGTGGTAATCAAATAGGGGCCCTTTTGACCAACTATATAATTACCTCTCAAAAAGAAAAAGGCATACTGCCCTCCAATGGAGCCATCATAAAAACCATTGTGACCAGTGAAATGGGTGCCGATATTGCAAAGTCTTTTGATATACAGGTTTACGACACTTTAACAGGCTTTAAATTCATTGGAGAAAAGATGGAGGAATTTCTAAATACAGGGAAAAATACTTTTATTTTTGGATATGAAGAAAGCTACGGTTATCTTGTAGGAAACCATGCCAGAGATAAAGATGCAGTAGTATCTTCTATGCTCATTGCAGAAATGGCAGCCTATTATTATAGTCAGGATAAAACTCTTGAAGAAATTTTAAATGAACTCTATGAGATATATGGTTATTTCTATGAGGATTTAAAATCTATTACTCTAGAGGGCAAGGCAGGAATGGAAAAAATCAATGACATTCTATCCTATTTTAGAAAAAATTGTCCTATGATATGGAATGGAAAAAAAGTATGCTACGTAGAGGATTATTTAGCCCAAAAACAATACAATCATGAGAGAAATGTAGTAAAACTCTTAGGTTTACCTAAATCGAATGTATTAAAGTTTATTTTAGAGGATGGGTCATGGTTTTGCATGAGACCTTCTGGTACAGAACCAAAGATTAAGTTTTATTTCTCTACCAAAGGAGAATCCATGAACGCAGCAGAAAAAGCAGCCCATCATTTAATGGCCGAAGTAATGACGGTTGTAGAAGGCCTATAGAAGACAAAAAGCAACTAAATAGAATATAATTATAGTGCTATAGAAAATACATATAGTAACAAAATGGAAAAATCTTTGTTGTGTATACAAGAATAATTTATGTTGTTGACTGACACACAATTGTATGTAAAAATTGTACTTTTAAATATTTTCACTGAAGGAATATCATGGTATTATATTACATGAAGTGAACAAATTTTCATTGTTTTATACACACTTTTGCCTATGGGCCTGCACACACCCCATAGGTACTTTTTTTTGCAAAAATGAAGTAATTTAAAAAATACTTACGTCTTAATCAATAGAGAGAAGGGTAGGGGGTGAAAATTTGGAACCTGTTGTAAAGAAAAAAGTAGGAGTCATTACTCTGGCTGTTGGTTTAATTGCCATAGGGAGTCTTTGGACCATTCAAAATATATATCCAACCCTTTGGATACCTAAAGCTGCTCATTTTTGGCCAATACTTCTAATTTTGTATGGAATAGAACTCTTGGTTACAAAGTTTTTGTATGAAAATAAGCAAGGCTTTCATGTTACAATTGATATAGGCATTATCATTCTATTAATATTTTTCGTTATTTTTATGGGGGGAGTATCTGTGGTTCAATCTATTTTACCCCAAATAATAAGAGAGATGAATCTGGGGTAAAGGTGGTGAAATGATGACCTTGGAAGAAAGAATCCACCGAATCCAGCAAGGGAAAAACAGTGAATTTGAATGGATAGTGGAGGAGTATAAAAACAAAATCTATACCCTAGCCTATGGTTATACCATGGATGCATATATGGCCCAGGATCTTACACAGGAAATATTGATGAAGGTGTACCAAAATATTCGTTCCTTTCAAGGGCAGTCCTCTTTTTCCACTTGGCTATATCGCGTGGCTAAAAATCAATGTATAGATTGGATTCGGAAAAATAAAAGAAGAATAGACCATACCATTCTAGAGGATGGGGAGCGGGAGTTTAGAGACCTTAGACCTAGTCCTGAGGAAAAAGCCATAAAGGAAGAAACCAATCAAAGACTTTATGATGCCCTAGGGCAATTGCCAGAAAGATATAGAGTACCCCTAATGATGTTTCATTTTCAAGAATTATCCTATGAAGAGATCGGGAAAGCTTTGGGGTTACCTAGCAAAACCGTAGCTACACAATTATATAGGGGAAAAAAGCTTTTAAGAGAAAAACTATTATCTAAAAAAGGAGATGACATGCCGTGGACTGTACTATTATAAGACTAAATTTAGAGCTTTTCGAAAAAGGGGAGTTAGATGAGCAAAGACAAAAAGGCATGGAAGAACATTTGAGGATGTGCCCGCAGTGTGCGGAAGAACTTAAAGAGATACAGACCATTAATGCCTTATTAGACAAAATAGAGATTCCCCAATTGCCCGACAATTTTACCATGAACATTATGAATAAAATTAATAAGCTACAGGGAACAACCAACAAGACGACAAACCATTGGCAAAATTTTAGAAAATGGGGAATAAGTTTTGTAGCAGCAGGGTTTATCATGTTGCTTCTAAATTTCACATCCCTTGGCACAACAATAGCCACTTTATCAACAAACCTAGAGTATAAGCCAATTAATATAAATAAGATTATGGAATACAGTCCGGCCAGTTTATTGAACAAGGGATTAGAGCAGTTAAATTTGCATAGGGAAAATATGGAGAATAGGGGGTAATTATCATGGAATGTAAAAATCATAGAGATAGAGAAGCCATTGCCATGTGTATATCTTGTGGGCAACCTCTTTGTGAGCAGTGTGATGCCATAGTACTAGGAAAGCATTATTGTGAAAAATGCAAAGACAATGTAGAGACAAGGGAAGCATACCCAACAGAAAAGGGAAAGAAAATAGTTTCCCATGACATTAACAACTTCTTTTGGTTTATTTTATCCCTAGTACCAGGAGCAGGCCATATGTACATGGGGTTGATGAAGCGAGGGGCGATAATCCTAGGAGCCTTCCTCATGGGAGTTAGTGTTATGAATTTGCTATATTTCTTTGACCATATTGGGGGTATGCTGTCCATATTGATATATGTTTACGCCTTCTTTGACAGCTACAACACCAAAAAAGCCATCCAGAGAGGTGAAGTGGTGAGAGATGAGGGGCTGGAGGGACTATCTTTAGAAAATATCAATCTCTATTATGTAGGAATTGCCATCATTGTTATAGGAGTATTTTCTCTTATGAGATCTGTCCTATATGTAGGATATTTACCGGAGATTGTAAGAATTGTTTTACACGGGATAGAAAGAAGTGTAGTACCCATTCTTTTTATCATTGGTGGAATATGGCTGATAAAAAAATCCAAGCATGAAGATGAGGAATTTCAGGAAGAATAAAAAAGCAGGAGTCATCCTGCTTTTTTATTATGTACTTTTAACCGCGGATAATAATCCTTGGGCAATGACCTGAGCCATACTATGTATTAAATAAAGGCGAATTTGGTGAATAGTCAATTCCTCTAAAGGGTTATAGGCATCTACAATACCGATAAGAGAGTAATCCCCCACCCGGGGAAGATCTTTACCTACACCTTTGCCAGGGAAGATAGGTCCCTTTCTCAATTGTATATCCCCTATGGCTTCAAATTTTCCTAGAGAAGCATCAATAGCCAAAAAGGGTAAATCAGGATGAGAGAGTTTAATTTCTGAAAATCTAGTTTTCAAATTCATGGCATGGATAGGATCTTCTAAAGTGCCATATACAGGATAGGGAAAATTATTTTTCATTAACTCATAGCCTATTAAAGGGCCAAGACAATCGCCTAGACAACGATCAGTTCCTATACAAAGTGCCACAAAGGGCCTAGGTAATACTTTTTCAAGAGTGTTTTTTATTGTTTCAATGGCTTGTTCGTGGCAAAAGTGAACTTCTAAGAGTTTTGAGTCATGGAATGAAGATTTAGACAAAATAACACCTCCTTTTTTAACAATATATAAGGAGGTAGGATTAATAATACCTAATAAAAAGTTTTTAATGAATAAATTTATCTGCAAGAGCATCTGTTATAATAAATAGTAAATATACCTATTATGCATAGATAAAATAAGGAGGTCTATAGCTAATGTTACTTTTATTAGATACAGCCAACCTAGAGGACATTCAAAAAGCAGTAGAAGTATACCCAATAGATGGAGTAACCACCAATCCTTCTATTATTGTCAAGGAAAAAAAGGATTTCTTGCCTCTTTTAAAAGAAATTCAGGGAATTATAGGGAAGGATAAAATGCTCCATGTGCAAGCTCTAGGAACAAGGGCGGAGGATATAGTAGAAGAGGCTCACTTTATAAAAAATCAACTAGAGGGAAATATCTATGTCAAAATTCCTGTTATTCCCCAAGGGATTAAGGCCATAAAGATATTGGCAAAGGAAGGCATTCAGACTACAGCTACTGCTATTTTTACTGCCCAGCAAGCCCTTATGGCAGCCAAATCGGGTGCAAAATTTGTAGCCCCCTATGTCAATCGGGTAGAAAATATCTCTTCAGATGGTGTGCAAGTAGTGGGAGAAATGATGAAATTATTTACTCTCTATGGTCTAGAGACAAAGATACTAGCCGCAAGCTTTAAAAATGTTCATCAGGTTCATAGATGTGCCCTAGAAGGCTGTCATGCCATTACTGCCAATATAGAGATTGTAGAAAAACTTATTTACCATCCCTTAACTGATATGGCTGTAGAACAGTTTACAGGGGACTGGCAGGGGCAATATGGTAAAGGGATTAGGGTGAATGACTTAAAATAATCATGCTTGTATTAATCCATTTACACCACAAATTTTTTAAATTTCTGTCGTATTTTGCATGAATTAGGCATAAATATTTATACGTATAGATTTAAAAGATTTCTACAGAGGGTGAAATAGATGGTAAGAGAAAATGATTTAGGAAGAAAAAATCCTAGTAAACGGAAAGATAAGATAAAAGACACTCTAACTTATTTAACTCGGAGTCTTTATAAAAATGAATCTAATATTACCCTATCAGAACTTAATGCAGAATACATAGGAAGTTTGATAGGGGTTAGCAGAGCAAATGCCAGCAGAGAATTAAACAAATTATTTAGAGAAGATCAATTAATAAAAATAAGTGGAAGGCCAGTAGTATATATAGACAAAAAAGTTACGGAAAACAAATATAAATATAAATTTAATAATATCTTTAAAAATATAGAGGAGTTTAATTTGCTGGTAAACTATATCATTAATAAGCACGCTGACAAGGATCTAAGGAATGAAAGAAATGATATAAATCAAATCAGCAGGTATGGGGTAGATCAAGAGAGTAGGGATGACAGAATAGATTGTATTCTAAACAATATGATTGGTGCAACAGAGAGTATGAAAGGTCCTATTGAACTTGCTAAAGCTGCAATAATCTATCCACCAAGGGGGTTACACACATTAATTGTGGGACAAACCGGAGTAGGGAAATCCATTTTTGCAGAGGCTATGTATGATTATGCTGTCAAATCCGGAGTGTTTTCTGGAAATGTACCATTCATCTTATTTAACTGTGCAGACTATTCTGATAACCCACAATTATTATTATCCCAACTATTTGGGCATATTAAAGGGGCTTTTACGGGTGCTGAAAAAGATAAAAGTGGCTTAGTTGAACAAGCTGACGGAGGTATACTATTTTTGGATGAGGTTCATAGGTTACCTCCTAAAGGGCAAGAAATGTTATTCATATTAATGGATAAAGGAATGTATCGTAGATTGGGGGAAACTAAAAATATAAGACATTCTCAAGTGCTAATTATATCTGCCACTACAGAAGACCCCAAATCAACTATGTTAGATACATTTTTGAGAAGAATTCCTGTCACTATTGAAATACCAAGTTTGGAAAATCGCTCAATAAAAGAAAGAATAGATTTTATTCTACAATTTTTTTGGGATGAATCAAGAAGAGTACAAACCCCTCTGAGAGTAACCAAAGAAGTCTTTCGAGCCTTTATGTTTTATCATTGTATAGGCAATATAGGGCAACTTAAAGGGGATATACAATTAATATGTGCTAAAGCCTTTTTGGATCATATGTCCACAAGAGGAAAATGGATGGATGTGAAATTATCCCATCTTTCTGCGGGAGTACAGGAAGGGCTTTTCAAGATACGAGAGAACAGACAATTATTATTGAAAAATCCTATATTAGAATTAAATAATGATGTATTTATTGATGGAACAGATGAGAAATTTAAAAATTCTAAGACAAGGATTATAGATAACCAAAAATATAATATAGATTATTATGAATGCATTGTAAACAATTGGTATAAGTATTCTAACAAGGGTTATGAAGAAAATAAAGTGAAGAGTATTGTTGTTAATCAATTGGAAAAATACCTTCAAAACGCTTATGAAAGTATTCGACCTAAAAATGTACTTATTAAAAATGAAGTGGTATCCAATATTGTAGGCAAAAATATTTTCCAAGCTGTGGAGTACGCATTACATAGTGTAGAAGATATTTTCGGAGAATTTATTAATGAAAAGACATTGTACGGTTTAGCTCTTCATATCAATAACCTTTACGAAAGACTTAGTATGGGGAATTTTGTCTCTCATCCAAATAGATTTAAGATTGCCCATGATCACCCTCAAGAATTTAAAGCCGCTCAAAAAATAAAAAATGTATTGGAAAAAAAGTTAAGCATCAAAATTCCTGATGATGAAGCAGCATTTATAGCCATGCTACTTTATGCAATAAGAACGACTAAAGATAACCCTAATATAGGTGTTTTAGTCATAGCCCATGGCAAAAATACTGCAAGTAGTATGGTAAGTGTTGCAAATACTTTACTAGGTGTTGATCATGCTAAGGCAATCGACATGCCTTTAGAACAAAACGTAGAGGCAATATTAGAAATTGCTATTCAAAGAGTAAAAGAACTAGATATGGGGAAAGGAGTTTTGATCCTTGTAGATATGGGTTCCCTTACAAGCTTTTCACATATCATAACTGAAAAATATAATATACGGGCTAAAAGTATAGATAGAGTTAGCACACCAATGGTCATTGAAGCAACGAGGAAAGCAATGATGCCCAATATTAGTCTAGATGAATTGGTAGAAGAAATAAAAAGTTGGCATGGTTGCATGAAAGTAGATGAAAAAGAAAAGAAAATAGACAATCCATTTGATTATTTTGAAACAAACCTGATTAATATACTTGATAATACGTTGATATTTCTGAATCCTCAAAAGACTTTTAAAACCTTAAGAAACGTGCTATGTGCAATTCTTAAAGATATGGATGAAAAGCTAGATAACGATATCTTAGTGAAGTTTTTATTTCATTGTTCATGTATGATTGAGAGGGTAATAAAGAATGAAGTATTGCCCTATAAATATATGGCACATTTTAATGAAAATAGAAAAGAGATGCTTAGCAAAGTGAGTAGTCATTTTGTATTGGTGGAGGAAACATTTGGTGTCTGTATTCCCAAAACAGAATTAGCACACATTATAGAAATATTTGACACACACTTTAGTATTCACATATAAAATTAAAAACCTTTACACACATAAAAATAATCCGTGTTCTAAATATTTAGAACACGGATTATTTTTATGTGTATTGCTAACCCGTAGGGATAGGATTGCACTTTTAAAAAAAATGACACTGAATATTGGCATAATGATTGCTTTATAAAGAAGATAAGATAAAGGTTTTCATTAATGACTAAAAAGTTTTATTAGGAGGAGGGATGGATATGACTTAATTCATTGGCATCTACTAAATTGAATAGGGCAAGAACAAAGATTCATAAGATGGATTTAAGAAGCAGGCGATATAATGATTTAAAATCCTGGTAGAGATTTTATTAGCAAATAACGCTTGTATTTATTAATAACTATAGAAAGAAGGGGAGCTATGGTTGGTATCCTAATAGTAACCCATGGAGATTTTGCAAAGTCTATTCTGAGGAGTGCAGAATTAATCATGGGTCAGCAGAATGATGTTATTACATTGGGTTTACATTATGGAGACAGCATAGATGAACTAAATAATCAAATAAAAGACAGTATTGAGAAATTAGATGAGGGTCAGGGAGTAGTGGTTTTTGTTGATGTTTTCGGAGGAAGCCCCTCAAATGTAACAGTATCTAATATGAGAACAAAGAAATTTGAATGCATTACAGGAGTAAATATGCCAATGTTATTGGAGGCTTTTGCCTTAAGAAACAGTCTTAATTTAGAAGAATTATCTGAAAAGTGTATAGAAGCCGGTCAGCAGGGCGTAAGAAGCCTGTATAAAGAATTAGCAATTAAAAATGATTAAGGGGGAGACAAAATGGGTGAGATTGTATTGGCGAGAATAGATGATAGATTAATCCATGGGCAAGTAATGACAGCTTGGTTAAATTATACCAGTGCGAATAGAATCACAATAATCGATGAAGAGGTTGCAAAGGATTCATTTATGAAAACAGTATTGGAGATGGCCATACCTCCAGGGATTAAATTAGATATATGTGATATTGAAGGTGCAGTAAATTTATTGACAAGTAAATTAAGAGATAAGGATAGAGTCATTATCTTGGTCAAGAGACCAGAAACCATTTATGAACTAATAGAAAAGGGAGTGGACATTGGAAGTCTAAACATTGGAGGAATGGGAGCTAAACCTGGCAGGAAGAAGTTTTACAAAAATATTTCAGCATCTTCTGAAGAGAAAGAAACAATGAAGAGGATTTTAGATAAGGGCGTGAAAGTAGCTATACAAATAATACCTGACAATAAAGAAATATTAGTAGATAAATTATTATAAAATCATAAAGAGGGGAGAGTCTGATATGACAATTAACTTTTTTCAAGCCTTTTTAATAGGTATTGTCTATTATTTAGGTACAGTTGGTACACCCTGGCTTACCGCCTTAGGTAGCGTAAGTGTGCTTTATAAGCCCTTAGTAGCGGGTACTATTGTAGGCTTTATCTTAGGGGATCCAGTTCAAGGATGTATCATAGGGGCCACAATTAATTTGCCTTATATTGCATTTATATCTGCAGGGGGAACAGTTCCAGTAGATCCTGGATTAGCTGGTGCCCTGGGAACAGCATTAGCCTTAGCAGCAGGAGTAGAACCATCTGTCGCAGTAACCCTAGCCATACCATTGGGTTTATTAGGAACGATGATTTGGGTTGCCCATATGACTATTGACGTAGCTTTTGTGCATATGTGTGATAAAGCTGCTGAAGAAGGGGATTTAGACAAAATATCATTTCTGCATATTGTACCCCCACAAATAGTAATGTTTTTATTATGTGTAATACCTGTGACCATTGGGGCTTACTTTGGAGTGGATATTGTAAAATCGGCGGTGGATGCCCTAGCTGGAAAACCATTGCATATTCTGAGTGTAATTGGGGGAATATTACCAGCCTTAGGTATTGCCATGAACCTTAGAGCGATTAATAGGGAAGGAACCCTTGCATTCTTTCTATTTGGATTCTTATTATCCGTATACTTAAAACTAGATGTCATAGTTGTAGCAATTTTTGCAGCAATTTTCGCCTATTTCTATACCAAATTATCTATAGGGAAAGGAGCGGCATTAAATCATGAGTAATATGAATAGTAAAGAGAAGAAACTCACAAAACGGGATGTTGTTAAAGCTTTTTGGAAATGGACATTTTTCTCCCATGCAAATTACAATTATGAAAGACTGGAAGCCACTGGTGTAGTGCAATCCATGTCTCATGTCATTAAAAAGTTATATGGGGATGAACCAGAGGAATATAAAGCCTGCATAAAAAGACATATGTTATTTTACAATACAGAACCTCATTTTGGTGGAATAATTAATGGAATGGTAATAGCCATGGAGGAAGAAAGGGCCAATGGAGCCCCTATAACAGATGATGTAATAAATGGTATAAAAACAGGATTAATGGGTCCTTTTGCTGGGATAGGAGATACATTATGGCAAGGAACTCTTACGCCTATATTATTAGCTTTTGGAATTAGCTTAGGGATTCAAGGAAACTTGATGGGGCCATTAATTTATACATTACTTATGTTTGGGATTATGCTACCTATTGCTTATTTTATGTGGATGAAGGGATATGAGTTGGGACAAAGCGGAATTCAAAGTGTCCTTAATGGTGATTTGTTGAGAACAGTTATTACAGGTGCTTCAGCAATGGGAGCAATGGTATTAGGTGCATTATCGGCAAGTTTTGTATCAGTATCAAGCCCACTAGTGATAAAGATTGGAGAGGTCCAGCTCAATCTTCAGGCAGATATATTAGATAAGTTATTATTAAATCTTCTTCCATTGACAATAACCTTAGGCACGCTATATTTACTCAAAAACAAACAATTTAAGTCTACTACTGTACTATTTTAATAGCAATAGGTGCTCTAGGTGGGCTAGTAGGTCTTTTTTAATCGTATTTATTGATCATAGAAAAAGGGAATATGCTTAATTATTAGGTATATTCCCTTTACCCTATTTTCTTAGGGTATACCTTAGAGTTCTAGGATTTCAAAAATTTTATGAAGGGAAGTTGTATGAATGAAAACAATGAAAACTGCTGTTTTCCACGGTGTAAAAAAGTTAGTTATTGAGGATGCACCATATCCAGAGGTACCAGAGAATAAGATTTTAATTCGTGTAGAAGCTTGTGCACTTTGTACTTGGGAACAGAGAGTATATACAGGGGTTAAGGAGGTAGATTTTCCATTTATCGGTGGGCATGAAATAGCCGGTAAAATAGTAGATATCGGTGATAAAGTAGATAAAAGAGCTTGGGCCATAGGGGATAAAGTAGTTCATGGAACATTTGGATCCTGTGGAAACTGTTATCATTGCAAGACTGGAAATGAACAGAACTGCTTGCACTTTGATCATAGTAAACATTTAGAAGGCTTACCTTATAAGGGTATGGGAGGACTTACACAATATATGTTGGCCGATCCAAAACATTTATTTAAATATAAAAATATTTCACCCGAAGAAGCAGCTCTAACCGAACCTTTATCTGCAGTAATTCATAGTGTTGAAACAGCAGATATACAATTTGGGGATACGGTTGTTGTCATAGGGTGTGGCATTATGGGGCAACTCCATATCAATCTTGCCCTTAAAAGAGGTGCTATTGTCATAGCTTCTGATATGAATGAAGAAAGAACCGCTCTGGCTAAAAAATTGGGTGCCCACTATACCATTAATCCCTCCAAAGAAGAGCTTAAAAAAGTGGTTATGAAAGTAACAGATGGAATTGGTGCTCAAGCTGTATTTAATACAACGCCCATAGATTCGGTTGTTCAAGAAGGTATAGACGCATTAGGGAATACGGCAAAGCTAGTCCTTTATTCTTCTTTTTACCCTGATAACCCAGTTGCATTTAGCCCAGATACACTCCACAAAAAAGCCACTCAGATTTTGGGAACGGCAAATTCAAATAGTAAAGATTTTATGAAAGCTACGAAAATGATGAGTGAAGGAATAGTGGATGTAAAACCATTTATTAGTGAGGTTTATGATTTGAAGGATATTGTAAAAGCATTTGACTCCTCTATTAAAGGGGATAAATATAGGGTTGTTATTAGATTTTAAAGATATTTCTATTTTCAGGGAAGGCAATGAGAAACTATACTATAAATGAGGTGAAAGAATAATGTTAATCACATTAAAAGAATTGCTAGGGGATGCCAAGGAAAAAGGTTATGCTGTGGGAGCTTTTAATGTTCCCAATTTGGAATCAATTAGAGCTGTGATCGGAGCAGCTGAGGAAATGAGAGTTCCTGTTATTTTACAACATGCCCAGGCCCATAATAATTTAATCAGCCTACAAGAAATAGGTCCTATTATGCTAGATTATGCTAGGAGGGCTAAAATACCTGTAGCAGTGCATTTAGATCATGGTTCCTCCTTTGATGTATGTATGCAAGCAATTCGCCTTGGGTTTACCTCCATTATGTATGATGCTTCCTCTAAAGATTTTACAACCAATGTGATAGAAACAAAAGAAATTGTTAAGATTGCACATGCTGCTGGTGTTTCAGTAGAAGCAGAATTAGGTCATGTTTTTACATCCTCCATTGGTGGTGGTGAAGGAAGAGGAGTAGATTCACAAGAGGACTATGATAACTTAGAGGATATTTATACAGACCCCGATCTAGCTAAAAAATTTGTTGAAGAAACCAATGTGGATTGCTTAGCAATTGCATTTGGTACAGTTCATGGTATCTATGTCAAGGAACCAGTTTTAGATTTAGATCGTATTATTAGAATTAAGAAAAAAATTGATATTCCCTTTGTCATGCATGGTGGATCAGGAGTTTCTCGAGAAGATTATTTGAAAGCTATCGGTAATGGGATATGTAAGATCAATTATTTTACTTATATGAATAAAGCAGGTGGAGAGGCATTGAAGCAGTATGTTAATAATAAAACCCATGAGACCCTATTTATGGATGAGGCTTCAGAAATGGTAACTGAAGCCATGCAGGAGAATGTAAGGAGAGCCATTAAGATTTTCACAAGGGGATATATCTCTACCCTTTAAAAATGGGAGAGAATTCTCGATCACTTGATTAAATAATAAAACAATAAAGAAGTTTTAATCAAAAAAGGAGTAAATCTATGACATATATTGCAGCTTCAATAATGTGTGGAAATCAGCTCAATATAGGCCAAGAGCTAATTAAGTTGGAGGAAGCTGGATGTGACATGCTGCACTGCGATGTTATGGATGGCATATATGTAAATAATTTGGCTTTAGGCCCAGAATGGATTAATGATGTAAAAAATGCAACAACAATTCCCATAGACATACATCTTGCCACCATTAATCCTATGAAATATATCCAAATGTTTGCTCCAATCAAACCGAAATATATATCATTCCATATAGAAGTATCAGAGGATGTAATGGGAAATATTAAAAAAATACGACATTATGGAATAAAGCCCTCAATAGCGTTAAATCCTGAGACCAAGATAGAAGAAGTAATTCCTTATTTAAGTGAGATTGATAGGATATTAATGATGACTGTAAATCCTGGTTTCTCTGGTCAGAGCTTTAACTCATCTGTATTGAGAAAATTAGAAACATTATCTGATATTTTATCAAATAGGAAACACAAACCATTAATTGAGGTAGATGGAAATATTAATGTAGAGACAATAGGTAAAATGAAAAAGAATTTACCAGATATTTTTGTTTTAGGTACATCCGCTCTATTTCATCAGAAGGATGAAATGAGCTATGCCCAACGAATAGAAAGGATTCGAAAACAAATCCAAGACTATAAGCAAAATGATATTCTAGAATAATGAATTTGAAAACATGCATTTATGATATATAGATAGGGAAGCAACACGATAGATTAATCTATTGTGTTGCTTCCCTATCTATAAAAAATTATAGGCAGACTTTACAAAAGACTGGCAAGGGCAGTATGACAAAGGGATTAGGATAAATGATAAAAAATAAAAAGTATAAAGCCTGATAAAAACCCCCATAATAATATTAGGGGGGTGATGTTTTGAAGAAAAGGAAGATTTTACTTTATTTATTGGTAATTACCATCACTTTATTTTCAGTAAATCTTCAATTGAGCTTTATGATTGTTGAAGATTCGAGGATGGCAGAGGAAGAGAAAATTGACATTATAGAGTATTATCCATTTCTAGAGGAAAGCATACCAAAGCAAGACAGTAAAGATACAGGGGAAAAACAAAAAAGTGAAAAAGATAGCGAAGAAACTATTGATCCTCCCGATGATTCTGTAGAACAATCTTCCCAGGAGGAAGTCCAGCCAGAGACAGATTCGAAACCTCAAAATGAAGATAATCAGCAAGCACAAAATGACCACAAAAATACAAACCATGAAAAGACAGATTTATATACCAAAGAGGAATTGGCCAGGAGGGAAAAGGAGAAAAAAAAGTTTTCATCACCAAAAGAGCAAGAAACTGTTTTCACCTATAATTATCTCAAGGAAAAAACTAAAGAATTAGGGATAAAAGATAAAATAGCCTTATATGGATTGATGAAAAACATCAATCAGGTAAGTATAATCCATATTAATGGAATGGTAAAAGGTGGATTGACAGAGGATGAGATAGATAGAATACAACATATTCTCGAGAGGGAATTAGACCAAAAAGAATTTGAAAAGGCCAAAGAGATTTTAGATAAGTATATTAATATAGAATAAATCCTTTATTTATTTGGGTAAAACAAATTGTAAAAACACCTATTGACATAGGATTAACAGGGTGCTATAATGAAGTAGCAATCGAGGTGTAGCGCAGTTTGGTAGCGCACATGGTTTGGGACCATGGGGCCGGGGGTTCGAATCCCTCCACCTCGACCATTTATTGTCAATACATAGCCCGTTCTTTATATAAAGAACGGGCTTTTTTAGTTGTTATAGGAACAAAGAGGTAGGTAGAGTCTACTGAAAAAGTTTATTTGTCATCCCATGTTTGTTATCTTATAAGGAATCTTAACATAGAATGACAAAGTAAAGTCAGTCTTATTTATCTATTATTTTCCCCTTATACAGAAATTTTTGGGTAAATGTAATGTTATAATCCTTCTCATAATTTTTTAAAAAGGATATCTCTCGTTGGGTAACGAGGGAAATCGCTGTCCCTGCCTGTCCCATTCTGCCTGTCCGACCTACTCGATGAAGATATTGTTTTGTATCTAGGGGAAGGTCTAGATTGAAAATATGGGTTACCCCTTGAATGTCTAAGCCTCGGGCGGCTACATCTGAGGCCACAAGGAATTGGTATTTGCCCTGTCTAAATCCTTCTAAAGCATTCTTACGCTCCATTTTTGTAGTGGTACCGTGTATTGCACAGGCATTTAGATGATGATATTGTAGCTTTGTGGCCACCATTTCCAATTGGTCACTTTTGTTGATAAAAATAATGGCTTTCTTAGGTCGGATGGCTGCGGCGAGTTTTCTCATCATATTGACCTTATCTCTTTGTTCTACAGAGAAGTAAAGGTGGGTAATGTTAGGATTGACTTGGCTTTTTTCTTCCGATATCACCACGATAGGATCTTTCATTAAGGCTTTAGCTGCTTCTAAGGCTTTTTTACTTATGGTAGCTGAAAAGACCATAAGTTGCCGTTCCTTTAGGGTACTTTTGATGATGCCTTTAACAGTAGGAAGACTACTTTGATCTAAAAGTCTGTCTCCTTCATCAATGATAATGGTTTTTACTGTATGGGCCTTAATTTTTCTTTTGTCTATAAGATCAAGAACTCTTCCCACAGAGCCTACAATAATATGAGGCTTTTCTTTTAGTCTTTCAATTTGTCTTTTTACACTGACATCCCCTATGATGGTAGCAGAAGTTATGGGAATATCAGCCTTTTGAGCTAACAGCTTGATTTGTCCATCTATCTGCATAACTAATTCATGGGTAGGTGCAAGGATAATGCCTTGGGTTTCTTTTTTAGTAAAGTCAATTTTTTGAAATAGGGGTAAGAGATAGGCAAAGGTCTTGCCACTGCCCGTCTCTGATTGTCCAATAATATCTTTATTTTCTAATCCCAAGGGAATAGTTTTTTCTTGAATATCTGTAGGCTGGTGAATACCTATTTTTTTCAATCCATTTATTAGATTGTCCTGTAATCCTAATTGTTCTAACATACGAATCTCCTTTAAAAATAATTTTGTATGGATAGCTATATAACTTTATATGTAGTGTCCCTCGATGCAAGGTATATTATAGCATTATTGGAGGCAAAGCAACAAAAAAGATTGTGGGGGCCACAATCTTTTTTGTGAAATAGGGAAGTTTGCCTTGTTTGATTAAGCTTTTAATTAGGCATTATTCATTAAGCTTGTTTCTTTTTGATTCCCCAATAAACTTTTTGTTTCTTCAATAGTTTTTATCATACTGTCATAATCTTCATAGAAAGCAATAACGATGTCGCCTTTTTGAGCCATAAGCATGGCTTTTTGTAGGGCTTTTTTTTCGCAAAATTCTACTTCTACATTTTCTTTATTTATATTGGCAATTTGGCAACCATTTTTGAGAAATTTAGAAACTTCACCACGGTTTAAGCGCCGTTTTTCTTGGTCCTCTTTAATGATGACATGGTGGAAGTTCTCTCCACAGAGCTGTCCAATTTTTACTGTACTGGTTTCAGAACGATCGCCAGGTACACCAATTACACCAATTAACCGATTGTAATTCATTTTTTTTAATACCGAAATAACTTCCCGATAGCCCTCAATATTATGAGCATAATCCACAATCACTTTAAATTCGTTTATATCATATAGTTCAAAGCGACCGGGATTGTCCTTTGAGCCGTTATTAAAATGTTGGAGGCCCTTTGAAATTATTGAGGGTTCGACTCCAAGGGCATAGGTCCCTGCAACAGCAGCTAAACAATTTTTAATATTGTAGTAGAGCAATCCACCTAGAGTAGCGGGGACTTCTGTTAAGCATATTAACTCTTGCTGGTTTTGACTATCAAATATACAGAGGGTATTATTTTTTAGATAGACGGCCTTACCTCCAGCCTTCATATGCTCTCTGAGAAAAAGATTATTTTCATCAGCCGAGAAGTAAATGATATGGCTGGAAAGGTTTTTACCTATTTCAACACAATAGGGATCATCGGCATTTAATACGGCATAACCGGTTTTCCTTACAGCTTCCACTACCAAGGCTTTTACATGGGCCAATTGTTCTAGGGTATTAATGTTATCAATCCCTAAATGGTCTTCACTAATATTGGTCACTATGCCTACATCTGCTAGATCATAGCCCAAGCCTTTTTTAATAAGTCCTCCTCGGGCAGTTTCAAACACAGCCACCTCTACCCGCTTATCCATCAATACTGCTTGGGCACTTAACGCCCCAGTAGTATCTCCCTTCATGATGCATGTATCATCAATATAAATTCCATCGGTTGTGGTCATCCCAACTTTTAAGCCCTTTTCTCTTAATATTCTTCCAATGATACGGGTGGTAGTGGTTTTTCCGTTGGTTCCTGTAACAGAAACAATGGGAATGCTGCAGGGATGATCTTGGGGGAAAAGAGAGTCCACAATATATTTGGCCACATTTCTTTGTCTTCCTTGGGTAGGGTAATGATGCATTCTAATACCAGGAGCTGCATTTACCTCTATAACTGCACCATGATCTGTTACCATAGGAGAACGAATATCTTTTGTAGTAATATCTACACCGGCCACATCCAATCCAATAATATTGGCTGCATTAATAGCAATTTCTGCATTTTGGGGATGGATTTGATTGGTAACATCTATGGCAATCCCCCCAGTACTAAGGTTATCGTTTTCCCGGAGATAGACCACTTCATCTTCACGAGGGACCTCATCTAAATATATGTTTTTCTTCTTTAATAAAAGTTCCATGACAGGATCTATCTTTATTTTTGTTAGGGGTTTTTCATGTCCTTCTCCTCGTAAGGGATTTTGATTTTCTATTTCAATTAATTCCCTTAGGGTATTTTTTCCATTGCCCACTACATGAGCTGCTATACGTTGGGCAGCAGCCACCATTTGACCATTTACCACCAATATTCGGTAATGCTTTCCTTCAATAAATTTCTCTATTAGGACAGATTCACAATAATTCTTGGCAATATGGAAGGCTTTAATGATTTGATCTTTTTCAGTTAAATCCAAGGATACTCCCTTACCTTGGTTGCCATGGGTAGGTTTTATGACGACGGGAAATCCTATGCGGTCAGCATAATCTAAAATGTCCTCCAAATGTTTAGCGGTATATCCCCAGGGCACAGGGATACCCGCTATGCTCAATAGTTCCTTGGTTAGGTCTTTGTCACAGGCAATATCCACAGGGATACAACCCGTATTCTCTGTAATAGAAGCTTGTACCCTTTTGCCATAGCAACCATATCCTAGCTGAAGTAGGCTTCCACTACCCAGGTGCAATACTGGAATTCCTCGATTTTGAGCTTCGGTCTTTATGGCTAAAGTACTGGGGCCTAAACCTTGTTTAATGGCCATATCCTTCAGTTTATGAATTTTTTCTTGGAATTTAATATATTTGACGCCTCTACACAATTTATTGGCTAATTCTACAGAAAGATATACAATTTCTTCAGCAATAGATCTATTTTGATATTCAAAAATAATGGAATATACATCCTCATGTTCTGTTTGCCTTGCTTTACCAAAGGCTACATCGTAGCCTAAAATATTTTGAATCTCGATGCAGACATGTTCTACCACATGGGCTAGGTAGGTACCCTCGTATAATCTATCTACAAATCCCCCCCGATAGCCTCGACAACATTTATGTTCACTTAGGGTGGGAATGTATTCTAACAATAAATTATTAAAATTTGGAATATCACAGGTGGGTATATCGGTATATTCTTCTAGATGAACATCGGCCCGAATACAGGGTTTATGACTATATACATTTCGTCCATTATAAATCATTAGATTTTGGATTTTCAAAAATATCTCCTCCATAAAACTATCATCAATTTATTATTTTTTCTTGATTATTGCCCTCTTGTCTATTAAATCATACCCAAAATTTTCAGGAAGTATGTGAAGGGTAACATTAGTCAGAGCCAGAGATTCATCGGGGTGTTGTTCGGTGATATTGGTGTACTCTATATTTCTACCATCGATGATGGTAGCTACCCCTTTGCCTACAACATAAAAGGAGAGATTATCCTCCACGACAATAGCGGTATCTTCATCAATGCCAATTCCTAGAATATGAGGGTTTTGGGCGACTCCTGTAAGAAGTCTTCCTATTCTCCCTCGTTGGTTAAAATGTTGGTCTATAATGACATTTTCGATAAGTCCCATACCAGGGGCCAGTCCAATGGTACATTTACGAGGGGCTTCTTCATCGTCTCCTTCTACAATCATTACTTCACTCATCATGGAAGCTCCCGCACTGGTACCAGCAATAACCTTTTTTTCCTCCCAAAATTTATGGAGTATTCGATGAAAATAGGTGCCACCAATAATACTGGAAATTCTTAATTGATCTCCTCCAGTAAAAAAGAGACAATCATAATCTAAAATTTTGTCTAATCTATGTCGATTATTGGACTGCTTTCTATCCATTACGGGGATTGTATTTACTTCTTTGACTCCTAGGTCATAAAATAAATCTTCGTATTCTTGGCCTAATTCATCATTATATTTAGAAGCAGTGGCAATCACTCCTATCCTTGCTCTATCCTCTCCTGATAAAAGGACAATCTCCTTCAAGATTTTCTTATCCGCTTGTTTATCTTCCCCGCCTCCAATAATTACAAGGGTAGATTTTCTCTCTTCAGTCATTTTTTTCCCTCCTAAGTTCAATACTTTATATTTTTTCCAAAGATAGCTACATTATTCTATAAAAGAGTTATGGAAAAAGTATATTTCACTAGAGTGGCGATAGTCGCTTTCTTGTAATGAAGGAAGGAAATGGTTAGTAGATTATGTAGAAAGAGTAGAAGAATTAAACGTTGTTTTTTGATTAATATTAACATATAATGAGATCAAATTTAGAGATTGGGGTGGAGATATGCCGAATATTAAGCCGGTATCCGATTTGAGAAACTATAATAGTGTGATAAAAGATTGTAAGGCTGGTGACCCCGTTTTTCTTACCAAAAATGGAAGAGGCAAATATGTGTTAATAGACATAGAGGAATACCAAAGGGAACAAGATTTGATAAAACGTTTATCCAAGTTAGAGGGAGCAGAGGAGATATTGAAAAGTGAGGAGTAAAGAGTAAAGTAAAGCCTTGGGCTAGTTGAATGAAGAATTAGTCTTGAAACATGGGCAAATCGGAATTCAACTAGTCCGAGGCAGTAGAAAAATAATATTTTACTCAAAAACCCTTCTTTATGGTTAATCAGGTAAACCATAAAGAAGGGTTTTTTATCAATAGATTACTTTTAAAATTTTATTCTAATAGGAGGTATTGAATGGTCTAAGGCCTTCTACCTTGCCAACGGCTACACTAAACATCAGCCCTACTCCTGGCTGAGTCATGTCTCCCAAGATTTCTTTAGTAGCGGCCATGGCTTTATCCAAAAGCTCGTCGTTGTCTATTAGGGTGAAAATTGTTTTATTAAAGGGCCTGGAATTATTTAAGAATTTTTTCATGGAACCAAATAAGGGACCATAACTGTGATTTTGAGCGATGGCACTCCCCATACCTTGGCTATCTAAAATAGTAGCGCCGGTTATTCCAATCTCCAAAAATTTTTCTAAAATATCATCCATATGATCCACGTGGTTTAAAACGATGAATAAGGCTTGCATTATTTCCACCTGCTTTCCACATATTTAATTTTAGTTGTACACCAACTTTTCTTTTTTATTTTCATTCTTTTTCTTCTTTTGTTTTTTGGTCTTCTCCAATCCGTTAATTTCTCCAGCCTTTTCTATTGCTATTTTTGACAAAATGGGCCCAACTAATTCATAGATGAGTACACTAAACATAATGATCGTGATAATCGGTACACTATATTGAGGGAGCTCTTGTTTTACGATAATGGATAGACCAATGGAGACACCACCCTGGGGAAGTAAAGTAAGCCCCAAATATTTTACTACAACTTCATCGGCATCCATAGCCTTGGCTCCTAACCATGCTCCCAGCATCTTACCACCAGCCCGTGCAAAGATATAAGCAATTCCTAAAAGTCCTACTGTAGACAATATTTTTATATCTAAACTAGCACCGGCTAAGGTAAAGAACATTAAATATACAGGGGGAACAAAACCTTCAGCAATAGAAAATATACGATTAGAGTTATGCATTAGATTGACCAAAGTCGCACCAATCATGATGCAGGTTAGTAGGGGAGATAGCCCTAATAAATTGGCTAATCCCGACGCACTTATAATAATGGCCAGAATAGATGCTAATAATTCTTCTTTATTTCTAGCATTTTTACCTATAAAGCTTAGTAGAGCCCCAAAAACAAAACCCAATAGGACAGAACCGACAATTTCTATCACTGGTCGGCTAACTATTTGCCACAGGGAATGCTCAGCAGTACCCGCGGATATTTTGGCCATAGACATAGCCACACCGAAAAATATAATTCCTATTACATCGTCTAGAGCAACAACAGGCAAAATGGTTCGGGTCAGGGGCCCATGGGCCCTAAATTGGTTGATAACCATAATGGTTGCTGCTGGTGCAGTTGCAGCAGACATGCTTGCGACTACCATACTAAATATAAAGTTCTGTTTAAATAAGAAAAACATGATAGAAAATACCACCAATAAAGCACCAGTGGCTTCAGCTAGAGTAATCACGACAATAGACTTTCCAACTTTTAACATATCTTCTAATAAAAATTCACTACCTATACTAAAGGCTATGGTAGCTAAAGCCAATTCATTGACAAATCCCATAGACTCTATGTCAGCTTCTCCAATCAATTTAAAAAAAGAAGGACCAATAAGAAGCCCCGCTACCAAATACCCTGTTACATTAGGAAGCTTGAAAAATCTCGCCACCCTACCACCCATGATTCCTACCATTAATACTATACCAATTTTTACAAGCATATTCAATTCATATTTCCCTCCAAAATTAATAATAAACAATGATAAAAATAAAAAAAGTGTCTACTGCACACTTAGATTTTAAGAAAGTTTGGTACTTGGCAAATTACACCAAATGTCCAACAAACATTTCATTTATAAAACAAAGCTCACTGGGTTTGTCACCTCCGGCTCATTTTGCATTCTGCATACTATCTTATAACAAGTTTGATTAAAATGCAACGTATAGTATACACGTATTTAATCATGTATATTTGTAGTAATATATTAAGAATAATTTTAAACACATTAAAGACATCCTTTATGGGACCATTTAATGGGAATATGCGTATTATTATTACTCACCGATCATATCTATAGAACAATGGGGAGTTTTCCCCAAGGAAAATACATTTTAAAGAAAAGTATAATAAAAGTTTAGAGAGAAAAAAAGGGGGGAAAGGGTCTAGTGAGGGTTTTATTGAGACTACTAAAAAGTGAACTCATGGTATTCTTAATGGCGGCTACCCCTTTGTTAGAACTCAGGGCATCCTTGCCCTATGGAATATTTGTACTGGATATGGGCTATTTTCATGCTTTTATCCTATCTGTTTTGGGGAGCATACTACCTGCACCCTTTATATTATGGTTTTTACCCTCGGTATTGAGTTATTTAAAGAAAAAAAGGGGGTTTTCCACTATAGCCCATTGGATTACAAGGCGCACTATCAAAAAGTCCAAAAAGCTCGAAACCTATAAATTATGGGGATTATTTTTATTGGTGGCAATACCTTTACCGGGGACAGGAGTCTGGACAGGAAGTGCGGTGGCAGCTCTTTTGAGAATCCCCTTTAAAGATGCATTATTAACATGTTTTGCGGGTACAATAGTCGCAGGAATGATTATTCTCTTGCTTTCCTATCATGCGACTTTGATGGTGTAAATATTTATTCAGCGCCTACCCCAATCACTATAACCATAGTAAAATCAGGGTTTACAAGTCACAAAAAAATGCATATACTTCTATTGACACAAAAAATCAACTATGCTATGATTAAAAACGAGCTGAATATGGAAAACTTATCAAGAGAGGTGGAGGGAATGGGCCCTATGAAACCCGGCAACCAGCATTGTGCACGGTGCCAATTCCTACAGAAGAAATTCTGCAAGATGAGTTAGTTGCCTACTAAAAATAACCTCTTCTGACCAGAAGGGGTTTTTCTTTTTTTATTCAGTAGGAAAGCAAAACTTCCTATGAAATAAAAAGGGAGGGGTTATTTCCCCTATGGTAGTCAGGAGGGGGCTCTAGAATGGAGGATTTTGCCATTGCCCAGAGGAATCTAGGGTTTCCTATTCCTAGCGGAAGCAGCTTTGCTGCTATTTTTTACTAAGGATAAAGGAGGTTTATTTATGGTGAGAAAATTATTTACGTCAGAATCAGTTACTGAAGGACATCCAGACAAAATTTGTGACCAAATTTCTGATTCTATCTTAGATGCTATATTAGAAAAAGACCCTAATGCAAGAGTAGCCTGTGAAACTTCAGTGACTACTGGTTTGGTATTAGTGGCTGGAGAAATCACCACCAATTGTTATGCAGACATCCCAAAAATTGTGAGACAAACTATAAAGGATATTGGATATACCAGAGCAAAATACGGTTTTGATGGAGATACCTGTGGAGTATTGACAGCTATTGATGAGCAATCGGCTGATATTGCCATGGGAGTGGATAAAGCCTTAGAAGCTAAGGAAGGGCAAATGAATGATGAGGAAATAGAGGCTATAGGTGCAGGAGATCAAGGAATGATGTTTGGTTTCGCTACCAATGAAACCCCAGAATTAATGCCTTTACCTATTTCATTGGCTCATAAACTAGCCTTTAGATTAACCGAAATAAGAAAAAATGGAACTTTAAAATATTTACGTCCCGATGGAAAAACTCAAGTAACTGTTGAATATGAAGACGACAAGCCTGTTAGAATAGATACTATTGTTATTTCTACCCAACACAATGCCAAGGTAGAAGGAAAAACTATCGAAAAAGATATGATAGAGCATGTGATTAAGCCGGTGGTACCTACAGAATTATTAGATGAAAAAACTCGGTACTTTATCAATCCTACTGGACGCTTTGTTATAGGTGGTCCTCAGGGGGATGCAGGACTTACTGGTCGAAAAATTATCGTAGATACCTATGGTGGCTACGGTCGTCATGGAGGGGGAGCCTTCTCGGGAAAGGATCCAACCAAAGTAGATCGATCTGGAGCCTATGCAGCTCGCTATGTAGCTAAAAATATTGTAGCAGCAGGTTTAGCCGATAAATGTGAAGTAGAATTAGCCTATGCCATTGGGGTAGCCCAACCTGTTTCTGTCTTTGTAGAGACCTTTGGTACAGCTAAAATTAGTGAAGATAAAATTGTAGAATTGATTAGAAAACATTTTGATCTACGGCCTGCTGGTATTATTAAAGAGCTTGACTTAAGAAAGCCCATTTATCGTCAAACAGCGGCCTATGGACACTTTGGGAGAACCGATGTAGACCTCCCTTGGGAAAGGACCGATAGAGCAGAGATGTTAAGAAAAGAAGGATTAGGTGCATAGATATTATAAGAGGTGACATATTGTGACTTCAATAAAAGGATTCTTAGTTTAGAAAAACTAAGAATCCTTTTCGTGTTTATCCTATATCTTGATGAATGTTTAAGCCTTTATCTTCTATAAGCTTACTTTAGTCACAAAAACTTACCAGCGGAAAATCACCTTGTACTTGGTCCTTTCAGATCTGGAATGATCAAAAAAGGGTTTATTCTGTGATATCATTTTAATAGGATGATTCTACAAAGAATTTACAACTCTTTTCATATCTATTTTTTTTATTGTATGCTGTAATCAATTACACTCTTCGCCACCCAGGTTATAGTAGTTTTCAGGGATATTTGTAGAATAATCAGAACAAAATAAATTTAAAAAGGGGTGGAAATATGTCATTTAGAAAAAGAGCAAGTGAAGAAATTCAGAGATTTGGTAGAACCTTACTATTACCAATCGCTGTAATGGCACCAGTAGGAATGGTACTAGGTCTTACCGGAGCATTAACACAAAGTTATATGATTGAACGATTACCTTTTTTAGGAAATGCAACTTTGCAACTTATTTTAAATAGTTTAAAGGGGATCGCAGATATCATCTTTAGCAATATTCCTGTTTTATTTGCCATGGGTGTAGCCTACGGTTTGTCCAAAAAAGACAAGGGGATTGCGGTATTCTCCGCTATTATTTCTTATCTGGTATTAAATGCAAGTATTAATGTTTGGTTATCGGCGACAGGTAATCTGGCAGACCCAGAGGTTATGGGTCAAGTAGGTCAGGGTATAGTACTGGGAATACAAACCATAAGATTGGAAGCTTTAGGCGGAATCATCAGTGGGATTATTGGAGCCTTAGTTACAGATCGTTTTTATAATTTGCAGTTTCCCTTGGCCCTTGCATTTTTCAGTGGGAAAAAATCTGTTCCTATTATCTCCACTGGAATCAGTATCGTTGTTGGATTGATTCTTCCATTCTTTTGGCAATATATTACCAAAGCTTTAATCGCATTATCTTTCATTTTGATTAGTGGACCCTTTGGAACGTTTATTTTTAGGATAATGAATCGAATATTGATTCCCTTTGGACTTCACCATGTGTGGAATTCCTTGATACGCTTTAGTGAAGCAGGGGGGACCTATATGATAGATGGGGAAAAGTTTGTAGGAGTCATTCCCACAATGAACAAGATTTTATTTGAATTGGGACCAAATCACGAAGCTTGGAATATTTTACCTGAGTTAACAAGATTCATGGCTCAAAATCAAATGTTATTAACTTTATTTATGATTCCAGCTGTTGGTTTTGCAATGTATAGATCAGCCTATGCTGAAAATAAACCTTATACTAAAGGTCTTATCTTAACTATGGTATTAACACCCTTTTTAGGCAATGTAACAGAGCCCCTTGAATTCTCTTTCTTATTTATTTCACCTGTATTATATGGAATTTACGTATTATTAAATGCAATAGGAGCTGTTGCCCTACATTTAATGGGAACGGCAGTAGGGTATATTCGAGGAACTATTTTCGACTTTGCCATTTTTGGTCTTCTTTATGAAAATACCAAATGGTATAACCTATTGATTGTAGGGATTCCACTGGCTATTGCTACCTATTTTGTATTTATGTGGGCCATTAAGAAATGGAATGTTGCAACCCCAGGTAGAGAAGAGGAGACAGTAGGAGATAATACATTACTAAAAGAAAAACGATATGATGAAGTGGCTAAAATTGTTGTGGAAGCTTTAGGTGGAAAATCAAATGTTCTTTATGTAGAAAACTGTGTCACTAGACTAAGAGTAGACTTGAAAGATTACAAGCTAGTGGATACGGACAAGATAAAAGAGTCTGGAACTTCAGGAGTATTTTTCCCAACGAAAAATCATATCCACGTGGTATTTGGACCCAATGTTGAGTTTGTAAGAAATGCAGTAGATGATTTTTTAGCCAGCGATAAGGCTGTTTAAAAAGAGGATAAAATACAATCCAATAGAAGTTTATATAAAATAGAGGGGCGAGATTTTGTCGCCCAGCTGCATAGAAATAAAAAAATGGGAGGGAATGAGATGTTCCTATACTCAGAAAATATTTATACTCCTGAAGGATTTCAAAAAGGGTATTTAAATATTCACGATGGAAAAATAATGGGTATATTTCAAGAAGTTGATGCAGAGGATGTTGTGGATTATGCCAATGGGATTATCATACCTGGTTTTATCGATATTCATATGCATGGCTGGGCAACAGGCTCTCTGTGGTTAAATGGAAACAAAGAAGCGGTAAAAAACATGTCCAAGGACCTCGTCAAGGTAGGGGTAACTTCCTACTTAGCAACAACAGGCACAGATGCTGTAGATACATTGAAGGGGCAATTAGAGGATACAAGAAAATTCATAGAAAATTGGGAGCCGACTAAGGGCTCCCAAGTCATCGGTGTCCATCTAGAAGGTCCCTTTATCAATAAAGAATACAAAGGAATGCAAAAAGAAGAATATTGTATAGATCCTTCCATAGAAATTACAGAAAGCTTGTTGGAAAGTGCCGGTGAAGGAAATGTAAAACTAATGACCCTTGCCCCAGAGTTGCCCAATGCAGATAGAGTAATTACTTATCTCCATGAAAAAGGAATTCAGGTTTCTATAGGTCATAGTGCTGCAGAATTTGAGGACATTGCAAGAGTAAAGGATTTGGGGGTAGGTGGCTTTACCCATACCTTTAGTGGCATGAGAGGATTTCATCATAGGAGACTAGGGGTAGTTGGTGCGGCTATGTATTTTGAGGATATGTATGCTGAATTTAGTAAACAGACAGGGATGACGGTAAAGCCAGAGGCCTTTGCCATAGTCTATAGACTAAAGGGTCCGGAGAAGATTATTTTATCTACCGACTGTACTGGATTAGCCCAGGTCAAGGAGCCTTTTTATCACTATATTCGCAAGTGCACATTTACTCCCTTTGGTAGTGATGTAAAGCTTATCTATGATGATGGACGGGAAGAAATTATGGATAAAAATAATTATGAGCAGGTAAAGGATATAGAACTTAGCTATTTAGGCTCAGTAAAAAATGTAGTAAAGAATGTAAAAGCCTCCATTAGGGACATTGTCAAAATGGCCTCGGAAAATCCTGCGAAATATATAGGAATAGATCACTATAAGGGCTCTATAGAAGCAGGTAAAGATGCAGATGTTATTGTCATAGATGATGAATGGAATTTAATTGACACTTATGTAAAGGGCGTCAAGCAAAATATTAGATAAATAGGCGGTAGGCTGGGTTTAAAATCATGATTTTAAACCCAGCCTACCTGACTTACAAGATTCAAAACCAAAGGGAAGGGATGCAATAAAAATATGAAAAAAATATGGGAACTTTTCTTTATTTATTTAAAAATAGGTGCTTTTACCATAGGGGGAGGTTATGCTATGGTACCCCTTATTCAAGAGCAAATTGTAGACAAGAAAAAATGGCTTACCGATAAAGAATTTATGGATATGTTTGCAGTGATTCAATCTGCTCCTGGTCCTATTGCCGTTAATAGTGCGGTGTTTCTAGGGTATAAGGTTGGAGGAGTAAAGGGATCTATTATGGCTACATTAGGAGCAGTTATTCCATCCTTTACCATTATTCTAATCATTGCAATGTTTTTTAGAAATTTTAGAGAATATTCTGTTGTAGATAGTATTTTTAAGGGTGTCAGGCCAGCGGTGGTTGCCCTAATTGCGGCAGCGGTGTATAAGCTAGTGAAATCCTCAAAATTTTCTATGGCAGGAATCATTATCTCTATATTTAGTTTACTGGCGATTATATTTTTAGATATTCATCCTATAGTATTAATTTTAGGATCAGCAGCTTTAGGAATTTTCATTTCAACCCATTCAACAGTAAGACAGGGGGAAAGAAAATGATCAGTACTTTCGTAGACTTATTTTTCACATTTTTTAAAATTGGCTCCTTTGGATTTGGGGGAGGATACGCTATGCTTTCTCTCATTCAAGAGGAAGTTACAAGTGCTCATGGCTGGCTGACCAAAGGAGAATTTTTGGATATTGTGGCCATAGCAGAAATGACCCCTGGACCTATTGCTATTAACATGGCAACCTTTGTAGGACATGAATTAGGAGGGATTCTTGGTTCAGCCCTTGCCACTTTAGGAGTAGTGCTACCCTCATTTATTATTGTTTTAATCTTAGTTCATTTATTTTTAAAATTTCAACAAAACCAAACCATTCAAAATGCCCTAGGGGGTATCCGACCTGCGGTTTTAGCATTGATTGCTTCAGCAGCTCTATTATTGGTGGAAGAAGCCATAATCGATGTCTATGGCATAATTATTGCTATTGTGGTTTTTCTTTTGGTAGCCATCAAGAAGGTGAACCCTATTATTGTATTGGTTTTATCGGGAATCTTGGGGATTTTTATTTATTAAGTAATGGATATACTTTGGTCGAAAAAATTTACCAACGGAAAATCTCTTGTATATAGTCTTAAAGGGGCTGAAATGCTTAAAAAGCTATTTTCTTATGGTACCATGAACTTAAGACCTGCAAGTGGAGGAGTATAACCAGATGAATTTACCTATTGAAAAAGGATATTCCAACGTATTTGATCAAATAGGAGAGGAACTAGATATGCAGTAGAGGAATTTACAATTTTGAGAAGGGAAAGGTGAAAAATGGATTTAAGCAGGTTGACAGAAAACTATGAAGAGCTAACAGATTTGGAGAAAAAAATTATTGAATTTTTGATGAAGAATCCAAAAGAAATATTGCATTTAACAGCCAATGAACTTGCTGAACGTATGTATGTTTCAAAAACTTCCATCATTAATTTATCCAAGAAACTTGGTTTTGATGGCTATAGTGAGCTGAGATATTATTTTAAACAACATATACAGAATAAAGAAAAAAGTATTCAAGATTTTTCCTATGATGATATATTGAGCTCTATTCATGATGAAGTAAGCAAAACCTTGTCTCTTCAAAGGGAAGATAATGTAAAGTCTATTGCGAATAGGTTATTGAAGTCAAAGGTAGTTTACATTATGGCAAGAGGAGCTTCAAAGCCCATAGGGAATTTATTAAGTTCTAGACTGGCAATGCTAGGAGTACGTTCTATATTTATTGATGATCAAAACCTCATTGGAGCCTTAGGGGATAGTCTAACACCGGATGAAACTCTATTAACCATTTCTCTATCGGGGGAAACTGAAATTATAAAAAATATTGCCAAAAGAGCTAGGGCAAAAGGAATAGATGTTATTGCTTTAGTGGCTTTTTCCAACAATAGCCTACAACGCATCGCCAATCATAAGATGTATTGTTTTGCACATCAAGTGGAAACCAAATACAATGATCTAATCTCAAGAGTAGGTTTGCATGCTTTAGTACAAATCTTAATTTCATATATAAATATGCAGAGAGGGGTAATGTTATGAAGCGAAGAAAATTAGGGATAACAATCGTTGGAAGTGGGAGTACTCGTATTCCTGCTTTGATTGGAAGCCTTATTGAATATAAAGACAGGTTCCCATTAAAAAAGCTAACTTTATTTGATATCAACATGGAGAGAATGAATTCCATGAGAAATTATATAGAACTCACCATGAAGGAGTACTATCCAGGGGTAGAGGTTTTATTCACAGACAATGAGGACGAAGCCTATATAGACACAGAATTTGTCCTTTGCAATATGCGGGCAGGAAATCTTGAGATGAGATCCTTAGATGAAAAGATTCCTCTGAAACATGGTTTGGTTGGGCAGGAAACCTGTGGTCCAGGAGGATTTGCCTATGGAATGAGATCTATAGGGGCTATGATTCATATGGTGAAAAAGATTAGAGAGTATGCACCGGATGCATGGATTTTAAATTATACCAATCCAGCTGCCATCGTAGCTGTAGCTTTAGATAAGGTGTTTCCAGAGGATAAAAGAATATTAAACATTTGTGACCAGCCCTATTCTATGATTAAATCCTTTGGAAAAGTATTGAATGTAGATATGTATGATATTGAGCCAAGATATTTTGGATTGAATCACTTTGGTTGGTTTACCCACCTATACCATAAGCCAACAGGAGAAGACTTGTTACCAAAGTTAAAATCATACCTTATGCAAGGAAATGACTTTAAACCATATAATGCAGAGCAAAGAGAAGCTTCATGGTTAAATACCTATAAAAATGTAAATAAAATTCTATCCTTCTTCCCAGAATATTTACCCAATACCTATCTCCAATATTATCTTTTTCCAGAGGAAATTGTAGCCGAGAGTGATCCAAACTTTACACGTTCTGATGAGGCTTTAGTTGGTAGAGAAAAGAAAATATTAGATATCTGCAAGCAGGCAAGAGAGCAACAATCTTTAGAAAATATTCCTTTTTTAAGTGGAGCTGTACATGGAAATATGATGGTGGAGGTAGCTGAATCTATTGCCTATGATTTAAAGCAATTATATGTCATTATTATGAGAAATGAAGGCGTCATCAATAACTTACCTGACGATGCTATGGTGGAAGTAGTCGCGGCATTGACTCAAAATGGGGCAGAGCCTTATCGGATAGGAAAGATTGGCACCTTCTACAAGGGACTTATTGAAGGACAATATGCTTATGAGAAATTAACAGTAGAAGCCTATCTGGAAGAAGATTATACAAAAGCACTACAGGCTTTAACCTTAAATCGAACCATTGTTAATCCTGAAAAAGCAAAGGCTGTATTAGATGATTTACTAGAAGCCAATAAAGACTATTGGTCTTTGCACTAGGACAGAAAAAGATAGTCACGATATTTCTATAATATAAACAGGGGAGGGAAATTATATGTTTTTATACTCTGAAAATATTTATACACCTGAGGGCTTTCAAAAAGGGTATTTAAATATTGAACATGGAAAAATCAAGGGCATTGTTCAAGAAGTTGATGAAAAAGAAGATGTGGTGGATTATACCAATGGGATTATCATACCAGGTTTTATTGATATGCATATTCATGGATGGGCAACGGGTTCCTTTAAGTTCCAAGGGGATAAAAAAGCCCTTCAGAATATGTCTAAAGGACTTGTCAAAGTAGGGGTAACTTCCTACTTAGCAAGTACAGCAACAAATGCAGTAGAGAAGTTAAAGAAACAAGCCAGTGATGCTAGAGAATTTATGGAAGAATGGATACCAGAAAAGGGCTCCCAAGTATTGGGCATTCATCTTGAAGGTCCCTTTATCAATAAAGAATACAAAGGAATGCAAAAAGAAGAATATTGTATAGATCCTTCCATAGAAATTACAGAAAGCTTGTTGGAAAGTGCCGGTGAAGGAAATGTAAAACTAATGACCCTTGCCCCAGAGTTGCCCAATGCAGATAGAGTAATTACTTATCTCCATGAAAAAGGAATTCAGGTTTCTATAGGTCATAGTGCTGCAGAATTTGAGGACATTGCAAGAGTAAAGGATTTGGGGGTAGGTGGCTTTACTCATACCTTCAGTGGCATGAGAGGATTTCATCATAGAAGATTAGGGGTAGTTGGGGCGGCTATGTATTTTGAGGATATGTATGCTGAATTTAGTAAACAGACAGGGATGACGGTAAAGCCAGAGGCCTTTGCCATAGTCTATAGACTAAAGGGTCCAGAAAAAATTATTTTATCTACTGACTGTACTGGATTGGCCCAGGTTAAGGAGCCTTTTTATCACTATATTCGCAAATGTACATTTAGTCCCTATGGTGAAGATTCTCTAAAATGTGTTTATGATGATGGCAGAGAAGAAATCATCAATAAATATGAGTATGACAATGTAAAGGATGTAGAACTTAGTTATTTAGGGTCGATACAAAATGTGGTTAAGAATGTAAAAGCTTCTGTAAGTGATATTGTAAAAATGACTTCAGAAAATCCTGCAAAATATCTTGGAGTAGATAGCTACAAGGGTTCTATAGAGGCAGGTAAGGATGCAGATGTTATTATTATTGACGATGAGTGGAATTTATTGGATACTTATGTAAAGGGAGTAAAGCAAGATATTCAATAGTGTATTAAAGAGGCTCTGCTTAAAATGATGTTTTTAAATATAATCTGCCGAGGGGTTACCCAATAGCCAATTTTTTTAAAACGTCTTTCAGTGGCATAGAGAAATTATGACCAAAAAGCAGGTAAGCAATATAAATGAATAGGAGGTCAAACAATGTTTGGGATTTTAAAGAAATCAAATAAAAAGTTAGAAATTAAAGCTCCTATAAAGGGAAAACTAATAAAAATAGAAGATGTAGATGATCCAGTTTTTGCACAGAAAATGGTGGGAGACGGCGTGGCTATTGATCCTAAAGAAAACAAAGTACTATCTCCTATTGATGGAGAAGTCATTGAGGTCTTTCCTACTAAACATGCCTTGGGATTAAAAACCGAGAACAATGTGGAAATTCTTATTCATATTGGTTTAGATACAGTAGATTTAAAGGGTGAAGGTTTTGAAGTTCATGTTAAGGCTCAAGATAAAGTAAAGATTGGAGATCCTTTAGTTACCTTTGATAGAGAGATATTAAAAGAAAAGGCAAAATCTTTAATTATCCCTGTTCTCATCACCAATTATCAAGAGATGAAAGCCATTGAAATAAAAGAAGGAGAAATCAATCCAATAGAGGATACCATTATGACGGTTAAAACAAAGTGAAACTTTAGACATCACAGGGAGAATATTCAAAGGACATAAAAATTGTCATTTACTTTCTAAGGGCAGGTGTTACCATGGATTTTTCAGAAAAAAGTTTAATCATGCATGAAGAAAATCAAGGGAAAATAGAAGTCACTTCTAAGATTAAAGTAGAAAATAGAGAGGATTTAAGTATAGCCTATACTCCTGGGGTAGCTGAACCTTGCAGAAAAATATATGAGGATCAAAAGGATGCGTATAAGTATACCACAAAGGGAAATCTTGTGGCAGTGGTGACCGATGGAAGCGCTGTACTTGGTTTAGGGGATATTGGACCAGAGGCAGCTATGCCAGTAATGGAAGGAAAGTCAATTCTTTTTAAAGAGTTTGCCGATGTCAATGCTTTTCCCATTTGTTTAGCTACCAATGAGGTAGAGGAAATTGTAAAGGCAGTAAAACTCATTGCACCTACTTTTGGCGGAATCAACCTTGAGGATATTAGTGCCCCTAGATGTTTTGAAATTGAGGAAAGATTAAACAAGGAATTAGATATTCCTGTTTTCCATGACGACCAGCATGGTACAGCAATTGTGGTTTCTGCAGGATTAATTAATGCACTAAAAATTGTTAATAAAAAGATTGAAGACATAAAAGTAGTTGTCAGTGGTGATGGCTCAGCAGGAATTGCCATTGTAAAAATGCTTTTAAACCTTGGGGTACAAAATATTCTGGTTTGTGGAAAAGAGGGGATCCTTTATGAAGATTATTCCCACAATAAATATAAAAATGAAATTGCAAAGATAACCAATAAAGATCAGAAAAGGGGAAACCTCAAGGATGCCCTAGTAGGTGTTGATGTATTTATTGGAGTGTCTGTAGGCAATATTGTTACAGAGGATATGATTAAATCCATGAACAAAGATCCCATTGTCTTTGCCATGGCAAATCCTATACCAGAAATTATGCCTGATTTAGCGATAAAGGCTGGTGCCAAAGTGGTAGGCTCTGGACGCTCTGATTTTGCCAACCAAATTAACAATGTATTGGCTTTTCCGGGAATATTTAGAGGGGCATTAGACATCAGGGCAAAGGAAATCAACCAAGAAATGAAGTTAGCGGCTGCCTATGCCATAGCCAATCTCATTTCCCAGGAAGAATTAAAAGAAGACTATGTCATTCCCGATGTTTTTGATAAAAGAGTAGTTGATCATATATCAAAAGCGGTAAGGGAGGCAGCTGTAAAAACTAGAGTAAATAGGATATAAAGTATTTTCCAGTCTATCCTTTGATCAAATTTAAAGACTCCATCTTATATAAGATGGAGTCTTTAAATTTTTACTTTTTTTGTCCTTTTTGCTATATTAAAGTTTTAGGATAGATTAACTTTTCCCTAAAACCCTATTGTTCTTTCTTCAGTTCTAGCCCTTAGTCACTTCATTTTTCACAAACTATGGTTAAGTCTCCAGATACTTTCCCTTAGTTCAACATATCCCCATTGCCCTTAAAAGCTTATACTTAACCATACCTGCAGGGGAAAAGGGCCGGCCTCACAAAAATGTGGGGTGATAAAATGATTGAACAACAAAATATTGAACATCTTGTACGAAAAGCCCAAAGGGGGAATGGAGGAGCTAAGGAAGAATTAGTACAATTATTTCATCCTTTACTGGTGAAGAGTATCAGAAAATACTTTGGAATAAACCAAGATACTGAGGATTGGTTACAGGAGGGGAGAGTGGTCATCCTCAAAGCGATTAAAGAGTACAAAGAGTCTTTAGGAGTACCCTTTGCTGCCTATGTGCAAAAACAGGTTTTTTATTATTATGTCAATGAAAGAAAAAAGACAAGAGAAGTAGTGATATTAGACCAACCTCTAGGAGAGGACAATACAAGCTATTTGGATTTGTTATCTGATGATAGAGAGCAAGTGGAGGAAAGGATGGAGGAAAAGGAACAGAGAAATTCCCTAGATAGGGCCATGAGCTTACTTTCCCTGAAACAAAGAGAAGTGATTCTTGCCTATTATGTAGAAGGAAAAAAACTAAAGTCTCTGGCCAGAGAGAAAAATCTATCTTATCAGGCCATAGTAAAGCGAAAGGCAAGAGCATTAACACAATTAAATAAGATGATGAAAGGATAATATTTTGTGAATTCTTTTTTTAAAATAGCAGTCTATTTTGTCATTCTATGAACATAGTGAAAAACCTAAGATTTTAAGGTTTTCCCTATGTCTATTCCCAAAAGTTAAAATTTTAATGGGTTACTTTTTCTTTCCTTTTCCATTTATGAAGTGTAGAGAGGAGGTGAGAAAAATGGCAGTAGATGCAAATGTAGTAAGCTCAAGAATGCAACTAAAGTTAAAAACCGGAGTAAATGAAAGTGGTAAGGACATCATCCGAACCAAGACCTATTCCAACGTAAAGGTCAGTAGCGAGAATCAATCCATCTATGGTGTAGCAAATCAGCTAGCAGGGTTACAAAACTATCCCTTAGAAGAAATCCACAGAGTAGATGACGTATTGCTTATCAACCTTTAGAAGGGACTAGGAAAAATTCAAAGAGAAAGGAGGGTAAACTATGGCAACATTAAGACTAGAAATGACCTTTAAAAACACAGAGGGAAGAACCAGCAAAATAGCAGTAGACAACGCTAGAGATGATCTAACCGATATAGAAGTTAAAGAAGCAATGGACAGCATTTTAGGGGACAATATCTTCATCACTACCGGTGGAGACTTGGTAGAAAAATCTAAAGCAGAGCTTATCACAACAGAAGTCAAAGAATTTGAGATAGAGTAATGCAATAAAACAGACCTGCTTTTTACCAGCAGGTCTGTTTTATTAGGGCAAGGGATAAGCTTCATGTGGGACGGGAGGTAAAAAGATATAGAGAAAATAGAGAAGGGAGGATGAAAAATGGAAGAATTATTGGTGCAGATCGGAAACTTTGGTTTTCCTATGGTAATTTCCATTTATCTATTGGTGAGATTTGAAGGGAAAATCACCAATTTAACTCAAAGTATTTATCAACTGGCAAAGGTAATTGAGACCATGAAATAACTCTTTAGCTGAAATAGGGCAGTTAGATAATAAATATTGACAAAATAAGAAATTCCTTGGGTAGAATAATTTATATCCAGGGAATTCTTGTTATGACATAATAACCAATACTTCCTCTCCCTAAGTGTATTATTTTTTAATAATTTTAACAGTTGCAATTTAATTTAATAAGAACTAAAAAGCTTCAGATATTTCTCTATTTTTCTCCAAAAGACAATTACAGTATTGAATTTGCTCCTGAGCTATCTTTATAGAATCTCCAATTAGCTTTTCTATATTTTCGTTTTGAATATTTAAAACAATCTCCAATAATAAGGGAAGATTAACTCCACATATGAGGTGAACATTGGGGAATGAAATATAATTCATAAATTCATTATTTATGCTTCCTCCCAGTAAATCTGTTGCAATAATAATTTCCTCATCAGGTTTCAAAGAGGAAATTATATTTTTTATTGGCTTTTTTATCTCGGATATTCCCTCAGTATAAGCACATAGTACATGAATGAAATCTTGTTTTCCTATAATTAGTTCCAATGAAGATTTAATTCCTTCAGCAAAAGTTCCATGGGTTGCGATTAATAATTTTCTAGTCATAAGAACCACCTTTCGTAAAACTATTCAGCTATGATTTTGAATTTATAATACACTTTAAGAAGCAAAAAACATGCCAAATTAGTGTCAAAATTAAATATGAAAAAAGTGAAAGAAGAATACCATATGTTTTGAATTGTATCATAGTGTATAAATTATGCTCAATTTTAGCTGATAATCCTATTTTTAACGATACCCTTAATTATATTTAGAAAATATGAATTATTGACAATTGTTAAACCATTATTAATAATAAAGACTAAAGACAAATTCAAATTTAAAGGGTGATATGATTTGCTTAAAGAGTCATTGATGGAAGATATTAAAAAATCTACAGATTCAATGAAGATTGAAAACTTGGGTACTGGATGTACGGCGAAAGAATTAGCAAAAAAATACAATGTCAAACGCAATACAGTAAGTCATTACTTAAATCAATTAATTGGTACCGAACTCTTTAAAATCAATACAAGACCAGTATGCTTTGTGCACAGAAAGACCTTTGAGAAGAAATTTTTTAAGACATCTAAGTTTATCTATAATAGTTTTGATGAATTACTTGCAGAGAATCGTGCAGGGAAGACTAAAGAAGTAGAGGCCAGCAAAAGCTTAGACGATTCGTTATTGGGGATGATTGGGGCAAAGGGGAGCTTAAAAAAATCAATAGAGCAAATAAAAACATCGGTATTTTATCCAAATTCAAGTTTAACTATTTTACTACATGGAGCAACAGGGGTTGGAAAAAGTTATATAGCAAAACAAATACACCGCTTCTCTGTAGAAAATGAAATATTAAAGCCAAATTCACCTTTTATAACATTAAACTGTGCACAATATGCTAATAATCCGGAACTATTATCCAGTATTCTCTTCGGACATGTTAAGGGAGCATTTACAGGTGCCCATGTTACGACAAAAGGTTTAATAGAATCAGCAAATGAAGGCATGCTTTTTCTAGATGAAGTTCATAGACTAAATAGTGAGAGTCAGGAAAAATTATTTATTTTTTTAGATCAAGGTATATATAAAAGAATAGGTGAAAATGATGTTTGGCATAAAGCTGATGTTAGAATTATAATGGCCACCACGGAGGATTTAGAGTCTAATTTTTTAGAGACATTTTTAAGGAGAATACCTATTATAGTGAATATCCCTTCTTTAGAAGATAGAGGATATCAAGAAAAATTAGAATTTATTTACCAATTTTTTATTAATGAAAGTCAAGTATTAGATCGGAATATAAAGATATCAGGGAATGGAATAGAAGCCTTGATATTCCATAAATACATTGGAAATGTAGGGGAGTTGCAAAATTCAATAAAGTATATATGCGCTGCACTCTACGCAAGACACAAAGAAAATGATCCTCTAGAGATTAATCTTTCAGATTTAACAGAAGATATATTGAGGGAGATTGCGGAGAGAAATGAGAGTAAAATAAAAAAGCGAAAGGATATAGTAATTACTCCAAATACAACAATACAAGATATCCTTCAAGAAAAAACAGAGGAAGAAAATATATATGATGAATTATTTCTACAGCTTTCAAGTTCATATAGAAAGTTAAAAAAAGATAAGATAAGTAAAGAGAAATTTGAAAGAAGAACGGCCCTTTGCATTAATAAGACTATAGATACCTTAATTTATAATCAAACCTCTGAAAAGGATAGCATGCTAATGAAATATGTAGTAAATAGTGTTCAGGAAGCATTTCGTTATGCAGAATATAGTTATAATGTTAAATTTGGAGGGAATAGTCTTCATGCAATTGTAGCTTATTTTTTCTATTTAAGTAATAATCCCGTAGTACTCCAGGATAAAAATAAAATTTCCAAGGGATTTATAGAATATGTAAGGACTAACTATAGCAAAGAAATGCAAATTGCTAAAAGAATAATGGATATGCTATCTTTTAAAATGGATATCTTGCCCAATGAAGAAAGTCTAATTCCTTTGGCCCTATATTTTAATCGTTTGCATATTAAAAATATCAATAATAGACCAAGGGCTATTATTTTAGCCCATGGATATGCAACGGCTAGTAGTATAGCAAATGTTGCAAATAGACTATTGGAAGAAAATATATTTGAGGCTGTAGATATGCCTTTGAATAAGACTATTGATGATGTCATAGAATGGGTAATTGATTATATAAAATATAATGATATTAGCAATGGAATATTACTTTTAGTAGATACAGGATCCTTAAAAAATGTATATCAATCCCTTGAAACTGTGATAAAGGTACCTATTGCAATTATCAATAATGTTTCCACACAATTGGCCTTAAATACTGGTCAAATGATAAAGAATGGCTTGAACTTGGCAGAGATTATTAAAAAGTCAAGAAATTATAATTATACAGATTATAAAATTATATATCCTAAGAAAAATAAACAAAGAGCCATTATAACCTGTTGTTATACTGGGATGGGCACTGCAGAGCAGATTAAATCCTTATTAGAGGAAAGTATGCCCGATGGAATAGATATAAAGGTTATTTCCTGCGATTACAATCAATTAAAGAAAATGGGAAAAGAGAACTCAATATTTCAAGGGTATGAGATTATTGGAATTGTAGGAACGGATAACCCAGCAATAGAGGAAGTAGAATATATTGCTTTAGATGAACTAGTATCAGGTAATGCAGAAATAAAAATGACAAGAATTTTTACTCATCTGAATGAAGAAAAATTTGATGAGTTGAACAATAATATTATTCATAATTTTTCCCTGAGACGTTTAATAGAGAATTTGACAATTTTAGATACTGATAAAGTTATAGGACATATTGAAGAGTGTCTAAGGCAATATGAAATACTAGCTAATTCGAAAATATCAAATAATAAAAAGATTAGCATATTAATACACGTAGGATGCTTGATAGAAAGATTAATTCGAAGATCTCCTATAGAAGAGTATCCAAATAAAGAGCAATTTCAAGAGTGTCAAAAAAAGCACATAGAATTAATACAAAAGTCCTTTAGTGGGATAGAACAAGCTTATAGTGTCAAAATACCTATTGCAGAGATAGGTTATATCTATGATATCCTTAATGAATTATAAGGTTTATCAGTATCTTTTTATGAGCAAAAAGCGTGACTCTATATTGGCACGCTTTTTGCTTTTATTTATAATTGACAGAATGATAATACCATGAACTTAACATTTTATAATTTGAAAGGAGTTAAAAAATGATTATATCAATGTCAGAAATGCTACAAAGGGCAAAAAATGAGAATTATGGCATTGCAGCCCCAAATGTATTTAATCGAGAAACCATAGAGGCAGCTTATTTAGCAGCAATAGAGTTAAGGGCGCCGATGATATTAGATGTAGCAGCTGTCCATGGAATTTATGAATGTGCAGATATTGCCCGTTTTTATGAAAGAAGATATCCAGAGGTTCCCGTCGCACTAAATCTAGACCATGGTGGGCCCTATGAATACATCATCCAGGCAATTCATGCGGGATTTAGTTCTGTAATGATCGATAGATCTACCCTTTCTTACGAAGAAAATGTAAAAGAAGTGAAAGAAATAGTAAAAATTGCCCATGCCGTAGGTGTTTCGGTAGAAGCTGAACTTGGCCATGTTGGACAGGGGGAAGAATATGAAACAACTAGAGACTCTGGTCTTACGGATCCTTCAGAGGCTGCAAGATATGTGGAAGAGACAGGTATAGATTGTTTGGCCGTTGCTATTGGTACTTCCCATGGAACCTATAAGGGTACTCCCTATCTTGATTTTGATTTATTAAATAGGATTAAAAAAGAAGTAGATATTCCCCTTGTATTGCATGGCGGATCAGGGACTGGCGATGACAATCTGGCTAGAGCAATAAAAGAAGGAATTCAAAAGGTGAATCTAAATACAGATATAAGCAAGGCCGGGCAAGGGGCTTTAAGAGATGCTCTAAAGGGTACAATAGAATTTGCATTAGATAAAAGTGCTACTGGAGAATTTGCATCCAAGAAGTTAAATCTACAACAAACAATAGCTTTGGGAGTAGAAGGATATAAAGAAGAACTAAAGAGATACATGAAGTTATTTAACTCTGAAAATAGGTGGTAGATAGCATGAAACAGGTTCACTTGGAACAAATAGCTCCAATGAATCACATCTACAGGTTTTATGAACTAAAGGATTATTTTAAAACAATAAGTGATATTGGTTACAAAAGTATTGATCTTTGGACCTGTGGTGCACATTATCTACTGGATTATAATTCTTATCAACAGACCAAACCAATAAAGGATATGCTCAAAAAATATGGACTGTCTGTAATTTGCATTACTCCAGAACAGACCTGTCCAAAGCCTCACAATATGGCATCAAAGAGCCCTGAATTAATCAAAAGGACCAGAGCATATTTTCAAAATGCTATTTTAGCTGCAAGCGAGCTAGAATGTTCAAAGATTTCCATATCATCAGGATGGCAGTTTTTATCTGAACCTAGAGAGCAGGCTTGGAATAGATCTGTAGAAATGGTGGGCACATTATGTAATTTTGCGGAAAAGTATGGTGTATATCTTACTATGGAAACCTTATCACCTCAGAGTACCACACTAGTAAATACCATCAATGATATGGAACAAATGATAGAGGAAGTTAACTCAAGGAATTTTACAGTTACTATTGATTTAGATACCATAACAAATGCAGGAGAGTGCATTCAGCAATATTTCGATGTCTTTGGAGAAAGAGTAAACCATTGTCATTATATGGATAATAGGAGGGGATTTCCAGGGCACTTGGCCTGGGGGGATGGAGAAAGTATTCCTGGTAAGGACTTTCAAGAGTTTAATAAAAATAATTATAAGGGACATTTTACATTGGAATACACCTTGAGTAAATATTTTAAGGAACCAGCTAAGGTTTATGAAAATACTTGGACATTACTTAAGGATTACATTATATAAAATAAAGAAAGGAAGATAATTTTGCCCCGAAAAATAGAAAGTACTCGATTTGCAGTTATTGAACAGGAAAAGGTGGTAAAGATACATGAAAGAAAGGTACCGGAGTTAAAGGATGAAGAAGTTCTTATTAAAAATCTGGCTTGCAATATTTGTACTGCTGACTATGGATTATGGTCAGGGGCTAGAAAGAATTTAAATTTTCCAATGGCATGGGGACATGAGTTTGCAGGTGTTATAGTTGACAAGGGAAGTAAGGTGCCTGATTTTCAGATTGGAGATTATGTCGGCATAGGTTATGACATGTGCGGTAAATGTGAGGCCTGCCAAAAGGGACTTACCAGTGAATGTGTACTTATTGGAGAAGGAAGAAATAAAGTTTCTGAGGATGGCTATCATGGTGGATTTGGTTGTTCTGAATATGTTATCAAGAAATATCATGCATTATTTAAAATCAATAAGGAAATTGATGCATCAGAAGCAGCCTTTGTAGAACCTGTAGGAACAGTATGTCAAGGAATACGCAAGCTTCGTGTTCAGCCCGGAGAAGATATTGTTGTTATTGGTGCCGGAGCTATGGGCATAATCAATGCATTAGTGGCAGAGGCTGAAGGTTGTAATGTGTTTATTACAGAATTAATGGAAAAGAAGATCAAGGCGGCTCAAGAAATGGGGCTTCATGTCATTGACGCATCAAAGGTTGATTCTGTAGAAAAGGTGATGGAATTAACCAATGGGAAAGGTGCAGATGCAGTAATTCTTGCTGTTGGTGTAACATCTGCCAATGATCAAGCGATAGCTATGCTAAAAAGATTTCATGGAAGAGTTCTGATGTTTGCAGCAGGCTATCCAGCACCTGAACTCCATGTAGACTCAAATTTAATTCATTATAGAAAAATGGAGTTAATAGGCACCTTTTCTGCTGATAATTGTGATTTTGCACGAGCAGCAGAACTCATTAACCAAAAGAAAATAAAATTATCACAATTAGTGGAAAAGAAAGTACAACTTGAAGATGTAGAAAAAGCCTTTGAAGCTGCTATAGTACCAGGTTCCTATAGGGTAAGCGTGGTATTTGATAAAAATATCGAATGACGAATAAAGGGGAGGGAAATCATGATTAAACTGCTTAGGGTAGATCACAGGCTTGTGCATGGGCAGGTAGCCATATCTTGGACCAGAGCTTTAGGGGTTGACTGCATTTTAGTAGCTAATGATGCAGTAGTAGCAGATCCCATGAGACAATCGATGATTAGAATGTCAAAACCACAGGGGGTAAAAATAGTTATAAAGTCTATTGAGGACTCTATCAAAGCTATAAATTCTGGAGTAACAGATAAATATAAGTTGCTCATTGTTGTTAACTGCGTCCAAGATGCTGAAAGACTTTTGACCGGTTGTCTTTCTATAAAAGAAATAAATCTGGGAGTAATGCCAGCAAAAGAGGGAACTAAAGCCATTAGTAAGGCAATCCATGCAAATCAAGAGGATATCGGATGTATGAAAAGACTATTAGAAAATAACATAAAAATGATTATCCAGCAAGTACCAACAGAATCAGAAACCATTGTTACTAATGAAATTTTAGATAAATAAAAGGGAGATGAGAATAATGTTAACGCAAGCCCTATTAGTAGCATTAATATTGGGTTTATTTAAAATGGAGTTTATGCTTGGATATATTCAAATATGCCGTCCTATAGTTATATCAACTGCTGTAGGATGGGCTTTAGGAGACGCATCTCAGGGCGTCATTATTGGTAGCGTGCTCGAATTAATGTTTATAGGTTCTTTTCCTATAGGTGCAGCTGTATCTCCTGATTATGGTTCAGCGGGGGCTATTTGTACAGCATTCGCGATTCTAACCGAAGGTGGAACTGCAATAGCTACAGCATTGGCGGTACCAGTTGCTTTATTAGGTGGTTTTATTTTTATAGGATGCAAATTGATGGCTTCTTTCTTCTCCCGTTTAATGAGTAATCAAATTGAAAAAGGCAATATGAAGGCAGTTTCGAGAACATATTTATTTGGAGGTTGGTTTGTCAGTTTTGTACCCTATTTTATCTATGGATTTGTTTCATTATCCATAGGATATACGGCGGTGAATGCTATAGTTGATAAATTACCAGTGGTAGTCATTAATGGTCTAGCTACAGCTGCTAATTTATTACCGGCTATTGGATTTGCACTATTATTACAAATGATTATCAATAAAAAAGTTGCCCCTTTTTTCTTTCTAGGATTTATGCTAGCTGCTTATTTAGGCATGTCAACATTGGCAATCACATTTTTAGGAGTAATTGTTGTTTTAATACTTTCATCCATTAAGGAGGACAATGCAGTATTAGTTAATTCTTTCGGAGGTGATGATAATGAGTTCTAAGATAACAAAAAAGGATTTAAAACGAATATTCCGGAGATACATACCACTGAATGGATTAAATGATTATCCAGGACAAATGCACAATGGATATACATACGCTATGCTTCCTGCTATTGAGAAGATATATGATAAAGAAGAAGACCGTATTGATGCAATGAAACGTCATATGGAGTATTTCAATATTACTCCTAATATTGCAGGATTTGCATTGGGAATGTCTGTAGCTATGGAAGAAAAGAATGCGGAGGACCCTGATTTTGATCCAACCAATATAAGTGCAGTAAAAACAGCACTTATGGGACCGTTATCCGCCATAGGAGATACATTATTTCCTGCAACTTTAAGAATATTAGCTACTTCTTTAGTCGTTACAATGGCTGCTCAGGGGAATGTACTTGCACCAATTCTATTTTTTCTTATGTACAATATTCCTAACTTTCTAGCACGGTACTATAGCCTTAACTATGGATACAATATGGGTTCTGAGTTTTTAGTTAAGTCAGAAAAATCAGGAGTAATGGATAAGATATCCTATGCTTGTTCAGTCGTTGGACTAATGGCTATAGGAGCTATGGTTGCTTCTAATGTAAGTGTATCTACACCCATCACTATAGGAGATATTGAAAATGGAGGACTAGCTTTACAACAATCCCTAGACTCTATTATGCCTAAAATGCTTTCATTAATTTTAGTAGGGATAGAATATCGGCTATTAAGTAAGAAGATAAAGATTGTGCCCTTATTAATTGGGACCCTTGTAGTAGGGGCAGCTTTATTTGCGGTAGGAATAATCGGATAGTAAGGTTTCTGGAGGGATGGTATGCAAAATCAGGATAAAGCAATACTTATTATAGGGGCAGGCAATATTGGTAGAGGGGTTATAGGGAGCTTGTTTTATCAATCAGGATATAAGCTTGTGATATATGATATTATGGCGGAAAGAATGAAAAAATTGGCGGAACAAGGGAAATATCTTGTTGAGCGTGTGGGAGAAGAGAAAACCCAACGTATTATAGTGGACAATTTTGAGGTGTTGGACTGTTCCGATACAAAGGAACTAATTGAAAGAATAACCACTATAGATCTGGTTGCCTGTTGTGTATATGAAGGAGCATTTGAAAGTATCTGCAAGAATATATCTGAAGCTATAAAAAGAAGAGTAACAGTAGGAAAGAGCTACTTAAATGTATTATTATGTGTTAATGCATTGGGGGCACCGGAATATTTCAATAAGCAGATAGAAAATAACCTAGTACAAAATGCTGAAGCATTAAATTATTTTCATAACAATGTTGGAATATGCCAAGTATTAGTAGGAACGGCAGGATTACCCTCTCCTAAAGAACTTCTAGCAGCGGATCCCTTTGCTGTAACCACAAGACTTGGGGGATATGTAGGAATTGACAGAGAACATTTTAAGGGACAGTTTCCTGAAGTTGAATCGGTTAGTAGGGTAGAAAAAGCAAATGCTCAAATTTATAGGAAAGTTTATACAGGGAATATGAAACATACCATGACAGCTTTTATGGGAAAGGCTAAGGAATATGAGTTTATCGCAGATTGTAATAAGGATCCCTATATTCAAAAATGTGTTACAGAGGCATTTTATGAGGCAGAAGAAGCCATACAAAGGGAATTTAACTTTAGCTCTAAAGAAAGGCAAGACTGGATTAATGGGATTTTGAATATAAAAAATACCAAGCTAAAGGATCCTATTTCTCGGGTAGCAGCAAATCCAATGGGTAAACTTTCATACCATAATCGATTTGTTGGGCCAGCTTTAATGTGTATAAAGCATCATATCGTACCATTTTATCTTGCCAGAGGAATAGCTTATGGATTTTTATATAGAGATGAAGAAGATCAAGAAAGTATAGACATAACAAACTATGTGCAAGAAAAAGGTATAGAAAATGCCATAGATAAGTATTGTGGATTAAAGGAGGAAGACTGGCTTTTAAAGGAGTTAGTAAAAAAACACTACGAGGAAGCAAAATATCGTAAATCATTACAGGGGGAATAGATTTGAGATATAAATATTTTAAAAATGCAGGTGTGGACGTTTCTGCTCTTACGGTTGGAACCTGGGGAATAGGGGGAGCCAATTCAGCTGGTGTAGGCTGGGGAGAAGTGGATACAAAACAATCTGTAGCGGCAATTCATGCTATGCTAGATAATGGAATTAATATAATTGATACGGCACCAGTTTATGGGGAAGGCCATTCAGAAATAGTGGTAGGAGAAGCATTAAAGGGTAGAAGAGATAAGGTTTTGTTAGCAACAAAATTTGGCACTTATATAAACCACTTTAGTGGTAAGTCAGTTAGGGATTGCAAATATAATTCCATTGAAAGGGAGGTGGAAGAATCCCTAACAAGACTTCAAACAGATTACATTGATTTTTATATGATGCATTGGCCAGATGTCAATACTCCCATTGAGGAAACAATGGCTGCCCTGAATATGTTAAAGGAAAAAGGAAAAATTAGGTTTATCGGAATGTCCAATTCCCCTAAGGAATTGATTATGGCTGCCCAGAAATATGCTAAAATTGATGTTATACAGCCGCCCTATTCCATGGTAAATCAAAGCCATAAGGAACTTATGCAATGGGCTGAGACCCAAGGGATTTCTACGATGAGTTATGGATCCTTAGGGGCAGGAATATTAACAGGGGCCATACGAAAATGCCCAGAATATGATCCAAAGGATATGAGATTAGTATTCTATCCATTCTTTAAAGAACCAGAGTTTTCAAAAATTATGGAACTTCTAAAAACCCTTGATAAAATAGCAGCTGAACATAATAGACCAGTGGCACAAGTATCTATTAATTGGAGCACCCAAAAAAGCTATGTAGGAACTGCCCTTACAGGGGTAATGTCGCCAGAACAGGCCAATGAAAACTGTGCTACGTTTGATTGGAGCTTATCCGAAGAAGAAATTAACTTAATTGATAGAGAAATTGAAAGACTTAATATTGGTTAATGCCTGAGAGAAATAGGATTTATCGCAAATAAAATACAATTGGGCAGCTTGAGGAATTTTCTCAGTTGTTCCTGATCATAAAATAGCCCCAGTTTTTGGAGCTATTTTTATGATGGTCCTTTTATTCTATAATAAAAATTGACAAAGAAAGTACTTTCAGAAAAACAGAGTAAAATAAGTTAAAAATACTTTTATATGATATCATTTAGATGTAGTAGAGTATAATTTATTTGTAGATAAAAACTTCATGTAAAGGGAGAAGAGAAAAGATGGGGATTTTATATAGTATAGCAGGTTTGTTTTTCTTTTTAGCCCTAGGGATTAAATATTTAAAATGGGACTTTCTCATTGCTGGATATAATACCATGGGGAAAGAACAAAAGAAAAATGTGAATATCCAAGGTTTGCGTAGAGCAATGGGGAATTTTCTTCTCATCATGGCCCTATTTATGATAATATCAGCCATAACAAGTCACTACGGTTATAGAGGATTGTCTTCCATATCCCTATTGGCTATCTTGCCCCTCGCTGTTCTTTTCGTTTTTCATAGTCAAAAGTATGACCATAGCAAAAAGACCACCTCTAAAACTATAGAAAAAAGATTTATTCTAGGCATTGTAATTTTTGTGCTAGGAATAGTCTCTATATTATTTATATATGCAATGAAAGATCCCCAGATAGAGATGAACCAGAAAGACCTAACTATTGGGGGGATGTATAGCAATTATGTCAAGAAAGAGAATATAAAAGAAATCACTCTTCAAGAGGAAATTCCTAAAATAATGGGTAAGGTAGGCGGATTTGATTTAGGCTATATCCTAAGGGGGAGTTTTACTCTAGAGAATAAGGAGGAGGTAAATTTATCTATTTATGAAAACAAACCTCCTTATATTGTGATCATCACAAAAAGTGGAAAGATCATTGTAAATTATAGACAGAGAGAAGAAACGCTAAAAGTCTATCAGGAGTTAAAGGATTGGGTGAAGGATTAAAGAAGGATTTTTGGGGTAATAGAGAAGATAGATTAATACGATGCAAAATTAAGAAGCTTATGTAGAAAAATGGATATTTACATTTATTGGAGGAATTATGAACAGAATTATTATCACACAAGTAGCAGTATTAGGAGTATTAATGTTAGTAGGAATGGTAGCAAGAAAGACGCAGATAATCAATGATACCATATCAAAAGGGTTGTCCAATATTCTGGTGAACATTGCTTTACCTGCTATGATCATTTCTGCCTTTGAAATTAGCTTTTCAAAAGAAATGTTTCAAAAAGTATTACTTATTTTATTGATTTCTATTGTTTTACATTTTTTGTTTGTGCTGTTAGCAAAGAGTATATTTAAAAAATATCCTGAGAATAAAAAGAATGTATTTCATATCTTTTTTATTTTCCCCAATGCCGGCTTTATGGGATTACCCTTTATTCAGGCGATATATGGAGAAATGGCTGTGCTTTATGCTTCAGTGTTTTTAATTCCCCATCACATTTTATTATGGACCTATGGTCAGGGGCTCTTTATGAAGGAAGATCAAAAAGAGAAAAAGATAGACATTCTAAAGCATATCAAAAATCCAGCTGTGTTAGCCGTTATAATCGGTTTTATATTATTTATCTTTTCTATTAAAATTCCTTATCTTTTATCTATGCCTATGAGCATGCTGGGAGCCCTTACATCACCCTTAGCCATGATGATTGTAGGGGATAAAATTGCTCAAATATATTTCAGGGATATTTTTTCGGATAAAGATGTTTACTATGGCTCTTTATATAGGTTGGTTGTTTTACCTATACTTACTATGGTCTTAGTAAAATTTTTGACTCAAGACCCTTTGCTTATCCAGGTTTGTGTCACGCTCATCAGCCTCCCTTCCGCCATAACTACGGTAATATTTCCCCAAAAGTTTAATGGCGATTCTTTGTTTGGCTCAAAATGTGTAGTGGTTAGCCATATTTTATCTATCATAACCATCCCTATCATCTTGTCCTTCATATAATCTAGCCCTTTAAAACAGCAAGGAAGAACCGTCTCCTTGAGTTTCTGAGCAAAAGCCCTTAGGGGCTTTTTTCCTATCTGTACAATTCTACCTAACTTGACTAGAACATATGTTCGTGATAAGATGAAAATAAAAAGTCTAGGGGAGATATTATGCAGGAAACAATAATAGAGGAAAGGGAAGAAATGGGGAGTAAGGAAATCCTATATGCCATCCCTGTATATAAAGATGGTCGGGGAGATATCACCAAGATTTTATTTCAGGGTGGAAGGAAGAGATATAGATCCATTCATATTAGAACCTTTATTAAAAAAGTAGCCTATGAAAACTATATAGATATTTTTTCACTAAAAAAAATCCTTCAAGAACAATTAGGCCAAAAAAACATCTTACCCTATCCCATACATTCAGAATTAATTTTCATTCCCATGAAGGTAAGAAGACCAAGATTAAAAAAGGATGGAGCCTATGGTTATATTAATTTTATTTGGATAAAATCCATTGAAAAGCGGGGGGAATATTCTAGAATTTACTTTAGAGATGGATGCTATTTAGACGTATTACAACATATCCAAAGCATTAACAGAAAAATGATGCAAGGCACTTGGCTGAGGGATTGTTTTCTGCCTAGATTTACTTATCCTACGGGGGCAAATAAAGAGGAAAGTGTATGTAGGGAGGAATTACAGCAGATTATAGGAAAGCTTGTGAAGGTATATAAGGAATTGTAAATAATTAGAAGGTAATGATATAATCAAAGGATAACCAAAGGTTTGGGGGAATTCGGATTGAGCGGCTTAGAAAGAATAACAGGACAGATTGTTTCGATTATTTATTATAATGAACATAATGGCTATACCGTTGCGGATATGGATTGGGAAGAACAATTGGTAACTGTGGTTGGATTTTTCCCTGAACTACAGGAGGGAGAACAAGTAAGTCTTTCAGGGAAATGGGTTACTCATCCTGAATACGGGATGCAATTTAAAGCAGAATCCTTTCATGTGGAAATTCCATCCTCAGAAGAATCCATCGAAAAATACCTAGCTTCAGGGGTGATTAAGGGCATTGGGCCGGTTACTGCCAAAAGGATGGTACGGCACTTCGGAAAGGATACCTTAGACATCATTCAATTTCATCCCTATCGTTTGACAGAGGTGGAAGGGATTGGAGAAAAGAAAGCCGAACAAATTATTCTATCCTATGAAGAACAACAGGGCCTACGGGAAGTCATGTTGTTTTTACAAAATTATGGAGTAACCCCCCGCTATGCAGTGAAACTTTATAAAAAGTACGGAGAAAAAACCATCGCTACATTGAAAGAAAATCCCTATAAAATGGCGGAAGATGTTATCGGGATTGGTTTTAAGATAGCCGACCAAGTAGCGATGAATATGGGAATAGACCCTAGATCCAACTATCGTATTACAGCTGGGGTGAAATATGCCCTATACCAAGTCCATAATAATGGACATATCTATTATCCTGAAGAGCAACTTATTGCCAATGCAGCTAAATTATTAGAAGTCCCCAGAGAAGAGGTGCAAAACTATTTAGTGGATATGGTAATGAAGGGACATATTAAACTAGAAATGATAGATGAGGAAAGGGTCTACTATTCCATAGCTTTTTATCGTGCCGAAGAGGAGGTTGCTTGGAGAATAGTCGCTCTCTCCATGACAGAATCAGAGGAAAATATTATAGATTTACAGGATAAAATCAATGGGGTAGAAAAGAAAAATAATATTCTATTAGCGGCAAGACAAAGACAGGCCATAGAGGAGTCTATGGATAAAGGGGTATTGGTGATTACGGGAGGCCCGGGTACAGGCAAGACCACCATAATTAATAGTATTTTAGATATTCTCGAAGAAATGGATGAAGAGGTGCTGCTGGCAGCCCCAACGGGTAGGGCAGCCAAAAGAATGGCAGAGGCCACAGGACGAGAAGCCAAAACCATCCATAGGTTATTGGAATATGGCTTTGCTAAGGAAGAGGAAAATCAATATTTTCAGAAAAATGAAGAGGCACCCCTAGAAGCCGACGTCGTGATTATCGATGAGGTTTCCATGGTAGATATTTTATTGATGAATCATTTACTTAAAGCCATTCAGCCGGGCACCCGGCTTATTCTAGTAGGGGACGTAGATCAGCTGCCTTCGGTGGGACCAGGCAATGTATTGAAGGATATTATTGAAAGTGGTGTAGTAAAGGTGGTCCAATTAAATGAAATCTTTCGTCAGGCCCAGGAAAGTATGATTGTGGTCAACGCCCACCACATCAACAAGGGAGAACTCCCCCTACTCAATGTAAAGAACAAGGATTTCTTTTTTCATCGTATTCATACAAAGGAAGAGGTATTAAGTACCCTTGTGGATCTATGTAGTACACGCTTACCTAAATACAAAGGATTCGACCCCCTACAGGACATTCAGGTACTAAGTCCTATGAAAAAAGGTATATTGGGGGTACATCAACTAAACCAAAGCCTTCAAGAAAAACTAAATTCACCCCATAAAAACAAGAAACAAAAGCAAATGGGGGAAGTTATCTTTCGAGAAGGGGATAAGGTCATGCAGATCAAAAACAACTATAATATTCGTTGGGAAAACATTGCCGATGGGGAGGAACTTAAAGGAGAAGGGGTTTTTAATGGAGACTTTGGGATAATAGAATCCATTGATTTAGAGGAGGGAAAACTAAGGGTAATATTCGATGAAGAAAAACTAGTGGAATATGAGTTTAACCAACTTGACGAATTAGAGCTGGCCTATGCCGTTACTGTGCACAAAAGCCAAGGAAGTGAGTTTTCTGTGGTGGTTATGCCCATGAGTTGGGGTCCTCCTATGTTATTGACTAGAAATCTTCTCTACACTGCTGTTACCCGAGCCAAGTCCTTGGTGGTCTTGGTAGGACTGGAAAAATATCTTTTAGATATGATTAAAAATAATCACATCAATAAACGCTATACCGGTCTAAGTCAACGTATCCGAGATAAGTTGAATTTTCTATTGAATGAACAGGAATTGTAAAGGGGGAAGACCATGGCCACTTTCCGCTATTTAAAAAATATTTTCCTTGAAACCATTTTCCCAAGGGATGGATATTGTCTTTTTTGTCATAAGCTTTTGCTGTTTGAAAGGGGGCCCTTTTGCTATCCCTGTGTGGAGAAAATTCCTTGGATAGGAGAAAAAAGATGCGTCAAATGCGGTAAGGAAGAGGGAAATGCAGATACCGGTCTTTGCCACGATTGCACCTTTTATGAGCAGGACTTTAAGCAAGGCATATCCTTATTCACCTATATTTTTGGGGGAAAGAAGATTATTCAGGAAATTAAATATGAGGGAAATATCAAGTTGGCAAGATGGGTAGGACGGGAAATGGCCAAACAGATAGGGACTATGCCTTGGCAGGATAATATTGATTTTATTATCCCCGTTCCCCTACATCCCAACCGATTAAAGGAAAGAGGGTTCAATCAAGCAGAAGAACTGGCCCGAGGGATAATATCCATAGTAGATATCAAGTTATTGAAAAATGGGTTAATGAGAACAAAGGATACCCCTCATCAAACCGACTTGACCAAGTGGGAGCGGCAGAAAAATATTGCAGGAGTTTTTAAAGTCAGTGATGAGCAATTATTAAAGGGGAAAACCTTATTGCTCATAGATGATGTTTATACTACGGGAGCAACCATTAATGCCTGTGCAAAAGTGCTAAAGACAGCAGGAGCAGGAGAAGTTTATTTTGCTACAGCTGCAGGAGGAAGGCAGATAGAATAGGAAACAGAAAAATATATAGAGAAAAGCAGGATTTTGGTGAAAGGCTTCATGAAAAGGAGAAGGAAGAGTGAGAAAGAGTTTATTGATTCTATCTATAGCAGGTTTATTATTTTCTTCTGGAATGATAATCAATTATTTTTATAAAAGCTTTCAAAACAAACAAACTGCCCAAGAATTATCTCAAATTTATCATACTCCAGGAAAAGGGGAAGAAGGCTTTAAAAAACTCCAAGGGGAAAATCAAAATATTATAGGTTGGATAGAGATTGAAGGGACGAAAATAGATTATCCAATAGTCCAGGGAGAGGATAATGATTTTTATTTAACCCATGATGTTGAAGGGAAAAAGTCTATTCACGGTTCCATTTTCATGGACTATAGAAATGATTTTTCCAAGGATCAAAATCTTATTGTCTATGGCCATCATATGAAGGATGGAACTATGTTTGAAAATTTGGTCCAGTATAAAAACAAGGATTTTTTTGATGAAAATAGAGAGTTTGATATAAATCTTCTAGGAGAAAAATCTACTTATGAAATTTTCGCAATTTCTGTCCTCAGCGGAAATGAAGATTACCTGAAAACCTCCTTTTCCTCAAAGGAAGAGTTTTTAGCTCATATACAAAAATTAAAAGACAATGCAAAATTTTATAGGGATATTGCTTTTGCAGGAGAGGAAGAAATCATTACCCTATCTACCTGTAGTTATGAATTTAAAGAGGCTAGAACTGTAGTACATGCACGAAAAAAATAAGCAAAGGGATTGCTTCTCCATGATTTATAGAAGGGCAATCCCTTGTTTTATTGAATGGAAAGAAGGAGTTGTAGGGGAATCTCCCCTGCCGCATTAGGAGGGTGGTGGAGAATAGCATTTTTGCCATCGTCGAAGGGAAAGGGTTCCCTAGCGGAAGCAGCTTTGCTACTATTTTTATTCCATAAGTCCATATTTGGTTTTCATCCTTTGTAACTTTTCTCCTAGGGGCCTGGAAAAAAGAAGGAGAAAAAACACATTAGAGAGGGCATAAATCACCATAAAGGGGAGGGCAGAGGCAATGGCGAAGATATATTTGTCCCAGGAAAATAAACCATCTATGGAGAGAACAAACCAAATATCCATTAAAAGAGAATAGAGTATGCCAGAGAATATGCCATAAAGACTTAAAATAATTTTATTTTGCATAATATTAAACTTTCCTAAAATCCCTGCTATAAACCCCATAAGTCCCCAGGAAAGCATTTGAAAAGGAGTCCAGGGACCTTGACCAAAAAACATGTTAGAAGCTATAGCCGATATGGCTCCAGTCAAAAAGCCTGTTTCTGGGCCCAAAGCTATTCCCGTAATGGCAGTGATGGCTGTAACAGGCTTAAATCCTGGTAGGACTGCAAAAATTAATCGCCCTGTAACGGAAATAGCTGACATCACAGCAATGACCATGACTTCTCGAGCCCTAGGTTTTCTCCTTTCAAATTGGAGAAAAAAAGGCACGCAGGCAAAAAAGGCAATGATAATCGAGATAAGATTATATTTTCTATCATTAAAAAGTTTGACGCCCAGGAGAATCACAATGGGTATACCCAATAGAAGGATTATCCAAGAGAGTAGCTGATATTTTTTTTTATTTAGATGACTTTTCTTTGATTGGACTTGCATGAATGAATCACATCCTCACAGGTAATGACATGGGGGAAGATATGTCTGGCCATTCGATTGGCTGCAGTGGTATAAAAATGGTTTTCTCGAAAGAAGGTAAAAACATCCTCTTGGGAGACGATATCCCCATCAAAGACCATAGCACAGCGATCAGAATATTGGGCAGAAAATTCAATATCGTGGCTCACCATAATAATGGTCACCCCCTGGGATTTTAATTGAAATAAAATCTCTGCAAATTCTCTTTTATAATAGGCGTCTATCCCTTTGGTAGGTTCATCCAAAAGGAGAATTTGAGGTTCTAATAATAATATTTTAGCTAAGGCTACCTTTTGTTGTTCTCCTCCGCTTAAATCATAGGGGTGTTTGGAAAGGAGTTCTTCAATGCCTAATTGTCGAATAATCTTTTGGGTTTTTTCCTGGGCCTCTATTTTAGAGTACTTCATTGCTTTGGTCATTTCTTTAAATTCTCTTTCTACAGAATTTTCCACAAAGATATTCTGAGGGTTTTGTGGCAGCATGGCCAAATTCCTATGATATAATTTTTTTTCTCCATATTTTTTTATATTTTTCCCCTTTAGGAGAACCTTTCCCCGATAGGGGTGATATAGACCGGATAAAAGACCGAGCACAGTGGTTTTGCCCACCCCATTTCCCCCTAAGATACTCAAAATTTCTCCCTGATAAGCCTTCAAGGAAAGGTTTTCCAATACATCAGGAAGATCTTTTTTGTACCTAAACCATACTTCTTTTAACTCTAGGACAACCTCTTTAGAAGAGTCCTTTTGTTTTTGGATCTCTATAGGAGCCGGGACAGGGGAAAAATTCTTAGAGAGCCAATCCCTACCTTGACGAAGGGTTAGGGGACAGGAATCTGAGCCATGGAGACCATTATACACTCTTATGGGGGTGGGAAGAGCCCAAAGCATAGGATGATGAGGGTTTTGAGAACTTTTTAAAATATCTCCCACTTTTTCGGGTTTGTCATAACCTATTAACTTTCCCTTATCTAGAAGGGCTACCCTGTCCGCATGGGAAAAAACCTCTTCTAATTGATGCTCCACCAAAAGAATGGTGAGGGATAATTCTTTATTGATTTTCACTAAAGTATTTATAAATTCTGAGGCCGCAATGGGATCTAGCTGGGAGGTGGGCTCGTCTAAGATCAAAACCTTAGGGTTCATCACCATGATAGAGGCTAGGTTTAATAATTGTTTCTGGCCTCCAGATAAATCGGCGGTGCTTTTTCTATACCAATTTTGAATGCCGAAAAAACTTGCCATTTCAGCTACCCTTCGGCGAATTATAGAGGAGGGTAGACCCAAGTTTTCCAAGCCAAAGGCTAATTCATGCCATACTTTATCTGTGACAATTTGATGATCAGGATTTTGCATGACAAATCCAATGTCAGAAGCCAAGGTTCTTTCATCTATCTCTTGGATATTTATCCCTTGATAAAAGAGTTCTCCTGTTTTTTCTCCATGGGGAGCGAGATCTTTTTTTAGATGCTTTAATAAAGTACTTTTGCCACAACCAGTGCTACCGCATAAAACAATGAATTCCCCCTCTTCTATAGAAAGGGAAATATCATCTAAGGTTTTCTTTGCCTGAAGGGGATAAGAAAAACTTAAATTTTGGATATGGATAAACGCCATGTCATTTCCTCCTTACTTTCAACCACTACAGGTAATATCATGAGTACAAAATAACAAAAATAGAAAAATAGGGCGAGGGGAGAAAACTCTAAGGGAGAGACATAGGGATAATAGAGAAAAGAAGAACAACCTAAGGTTTCTCCTAAAATAATGAGGCCTCCCAAGAGAAGGGTGATTCCTAAGAAAAGACCGTCTCTTTTGGAAAATCGAAATAGGGAATAGGAAGAACGGGGTTTTAAACCATATCCCCTAGCCTTCATAGAGTCCGCCGTATCTATAGCATTTTCTAAAGCCCAGGTAATTAAGATGGACAGGATACGCATACCACTTTTCCCCCGTTTTAAGATACTTCCTGAAGTGATATACATCCCTAAGGTTTTTTGAGAGTTAGTGATGAGCTGTATCTGGTGTTTAAACTTAGGGACCAATCGTAAAGTCATGGATAAAACAAGGGCCATAGAGGGGAGGAAGGGGCCAAAGAGACAAATAAACTTATCCGATGTCATGAACTCATGATAACAGCCAAACCAAAAAAGCACTGTCAGGATCATGGTCGCCATACCCAGGCCATAAAGGATGGCTTCTAGAGTGATGGGATTATGATTCATATAAAACAATGGAGTAACCCCTTTATGATTAAAGAGAGGATTACTAAGGGCAATGAGGAGAAAAACAGGGATGGAAAAGAATATGCTTTTTTTAAGGGCAGATATCCCCTTTAAACTTCCTAAAAAGAGGATAGAAGAAAAAAGAGATATGCCTAGATAAACAGGGTGCATATAAAACATAGAGAATAAAATCACTAGAGTAAAATAGGAAAATAACACAATGGGATGATAAGATGCAAAAGCGCTCATTTTTTCCCCTCCTTTTTAGAAATGAATTTTTTTACCAATCTTCTCATAAATCCCTTCCTAAATCACAGGTATAATTCCATTGAATATGGTCACCATTTTTTACCTTTTTGACACTGGCCCCTATATTAGGATAACTGCCATTGACATTGTACATCCATCCACTTAAGTCTCCACAGCTAAATTCATAGATATTATTGATTCCTTGGATATAGACACTACCATATTGGTTTTTGTCTGCCCCTTGATATTCCATATGAATTCTAGATTTACGAGTGGCCTTAACCAAAATATCAAAGACACTTTCTCCCTCCTTTAAAGGAAATTTGGTTTTCTTTAGAATCACCCCATTAGAAGGAACAAACTTTTCGCTCTTTAAAGCAGGATCTAATTTATCATAGTTTTTCAATATAGTATCTACCCGAATCTCTAGAGTGACATATTGCGGAGAGTCTTCTTTGGGAGGAGTAGAAGGCTTAGATGTATTTTTGTTGGGTGAAGTTGGTTTTGGGGTTGAAGTATTGGTATTTTTATTGTCGGTTGTATCTCCATTTCCTTTAGAAGAAGAGGGAGTTGTTGAAGAATTCTTTGTGGAATTTGATGTTTTACTTTTTTCAGATATTGATTTTACTGGTGCTGTTTTCTTATCTGAAGAAGCTTCTGTTTTGGAAGCCTTGTCCTTAGAAGATTCATCCTGGGTTTTAGAGGAAGGTTTATCCTCCTTCTGGGCAGAAGAAGTATCCTTTTCTATACTATTGGAGGAATCTTTCGATGTATCTGAAAGATTTTCTTGGCTTACAGCATCCTCAGCTTTGTGATACTCCTCTACAGATTGGATTTTACAACCCGTAAAGAGGGAAAAAAGAAGAAATACAATAAGAGTAAAAATAAAGAGTTTGTTTTTCATGGCTACCCTCCTATAATTGCTCCTAAGGCAAGTTACCCTTGCCCTAGGAGATTTAAAACATAAAAATTAGTGACGATCTTGGGACAGAGCATTTTTTTTCTGAAAGACCAAGTAGGAAGTGGTTCCTAAGGATGAAATGAATAACAATAGGGGAAGGAATAGATATTGATCCCCAGTTTTTGGATTATTTCCTTTGGTATTGCCTTGGTTATTGTCTGAACCAGCCAAAATAGGGCTTTTGTTTTCTGACTCTTCTATCTCACCCTTATCTTGAGGTTTTGGATTTTCAGGGGAAGGATTTTTCCCTTCGGTTTTAGGAATTTCTGTATCCTCTTGATCTTCCTGATCTTTCTTTTCTTCTTCTTTGGCCTTTTGCTCTTCTAATTCATCTATTTTATTTTTAGCATCTAATACTTCGGCATAATGTTGTACATACTCTCGATCCTCAGGGGATAAAGACTCATAGTCTTTCATAATGGCTAAGATAGCTTCTTTATGTTCCAGGGTAATGTCCTCTATATCTCCAGGAAGATTCCAGATGGCCTCTTCAATGGATTGAATAAGGTTTTCAGTTTTGACTATTTTTTCCCGGGAAGCCAGTAAAATATCTTTATTAGTAACTTGATTCTGATAGTATTCAGGGAGTTGTAGATATCGATTATAAGCTCCCATTACCTGTACCTTGTCCTTTAAAGAAAGACTAGATAGAGAGGGGAAGGCATTGATTTGGGCGATTAATTCTTCCACATCTTTTTCTCCTACAGAGGGCAAATACATTTCTTTTCCTATCCTATTCCAAGTGGACTCTCCACTTTGTAAATCTACTAGGGCTACCAGAGCTTGTTTGGTGGACATACCAATAGCTCCATCAGACTGTTTACTCCATTTAAAGGATCCATCTTCTTTTTGAAATGCCAATAGAGCATCTAATGCGGTATTTCCATTTTTAATCCATGGGCTTTGAGGGCTAAGTAGATCTTCGCCCACAGCGACAAGGCCTTGGATTACACAGGCTTGGGAATTTGCGTTTTCTCCTGCTCCCCATCCACCTGTGTCAGGAAAGCTACCATTGTCATCTTGGATACTATGTAGATAAGCTAAAGCTTTATCTATAGATGCATTTACCCTTGGATAATCACGATATTGTGATAAAACTATTAAAGCCCAACCAACATAATCAGGCTTGCTAAAAGGTGAAAAAGTACCATCTGATTTTTGCTGGGATAACAAACTATTTAAGGCTTTTTCTTTATTTTCTTGGTTCCACATTCCTACATCAGCGCCTAATTTTTCTCCGGCATCTAGGAGTAACATGGCAAAGATATGCTTGCCTGGGGTAGAGAAGAGTCCACTATCATTCTGCTGGGTGGATAGTTCGGCAAATAAATTTCTGCCCCATATTGTAGAAGGGTCTTTACCAAGAGCCAATAAACTATATCCATAATAAATATAATCATTACTCGTAGTATTTGCTTTTAAATCAGGATCTGTAGATACCCATGCCTGCTCTGGCCAAGGGGTGTTATTTAAATTTTCTCCAGCACCCCATAGGCCAACATAAGTTTCCCACGCTCCACTAGGAGATTGGGGAGGATTGGCTTTATAATAGTCTACTGTCTTTTTTAATGCTTCTTCTAAAGAGGGAGTAGATGGCTCTTCATTGTCTTCTGTGGAATTTTCTGAGAACAAGGAAACCGTTTCCTGCTCCTTTATAGCCTTTACCTCACTAGTTTCTTCTAGGCTTTTTTCTTCATCTATAGGTGATGGGGTGCTTTCTTCTTCTTTAATTTCCATTTCCTCTATGGGAGTAGAAGTAAGAGGTTCTTCAGTTTCTTCTAAGTTCTCTTCTTCTAAGCCCTCCATAGGAGTTTCATTCTCTTCTATTATTTCCCCTGTGCCCTCTGAAGCAAAGACAAAACTGGGGGCTAGGATGGAGATCATCATCATTAAAACAACTAACAAAGAAATACTTTTTTTCAACCAAGATTTGCAAAGTTTCATTTTTTTCCTCCTAAATTTTATAGTCATTCAGAACTTTAAGTTGTACTGGGCCATCCTCCTTTCCATAGATAGGTGGCTATTTCTTGTAGGGGAAGAAAAAAGGCTCTTTTTCCCACAGGGAAAAAGAGCCTTTTAAAAAGAAAAAGACCAATAGCAAAGATTGGTCTCAGAGACAAAATATGTAAAAGTACCCAATCCTTCCCTCCGAAGGAATAGCATGAATATTTGAGGCAGGTCTCCTGACTTGCAGCTTTTATCCTATATCCCTTCCCGGTTTTCAGTGGTATGATATAGGCATAACTACTCACAGTAGCGGGGGCTGTAAGGGTTTTTCACCCTTTTCCCTTTTCATTCATTCTTTAAAATGAACACCTTAAATATTGTTATTCAATTATTGTTTTCATCTTACCATAGAATATAGGAGAATACTAGTCCATTTATATGAGAAAAAAATTTGAAAAAAGAATAAATAAAGTTTATAATAGGATAGACATATGTATCTAGGTCTGTGGTTGAAAGTCGATGCCAGTCGCAGGCGAAACGATCCACGTAAGGTAATCAAAATGAATTACTGATCATGGTGCGGCTTAGAAGTAAGACCAGCCAGTAATAAAACTGAGAGAAGAATGGTGAGGGTAACCCCCAAGCTAACCTTCCAGCTGGCGAGTGTGGGGGAAAAAACCAGGTCAGCTAAATACATATGTAAGCAAGAGCGTGTAAGGGTACACGCTTTTTTCTTGCAAAAAATGTAGAAAAAGGGAGAGGGACTATCCACCTTTTTAACATCTTTTCCACAGAATAAACACCCTATTCCCAACTTATCAACAGGGTTATCCACTTTATCCACAGATAAAATGTCCACAACTATGGAGTTATCCACGTTATTCACATAACAACTTGGCAGAAAATTGTCGATATTTGTATAAGTTTATTTAAAAAGTTTTTCATCCCATGATTGATAGGCTTTTCCCTGGGTATAATAAAGGATATACAAGCAGTATTTACAGACTCTAAATTTGTACAAGATCATAAAGGAATTTAGAGGAAGAAGATAGAATACTATTGTATAGAAAGGCATTGAAAGGAGTTGTTGAAGATGCGTATGACAATTAGTGGAAAAAACATGGTCGTTACAGAGGGGATCAGAGAGGTGCTAGAAAGGAAACTCAAAAAGTTAAACAAATATTTTGATCCTTCTACCGAGGTAATTGCTACCTTTAGCGTCGAAAAAAACAGACATATTTTAGAAATCACTATTCCTATCAATGGTGCAATCATAAGGGCAGAGGAATCAACTGATGATATGTACTCAACGATTGACAATGTAACAGAGAAATTAGAAAGACAAATTAGAAAACATAGAACAAAAATAGAAAAAAAGACAAAAAGTGGTACTTTTAAATTTGATCCAACAGAGTTTATCTCCGAAAAGGAAAAGGAAAGTAAACCTGAAATTGTAAGAACCAAAAGATTTGCCATGAAACCAATGCCCGTAGAAGAAGCTATTCTTCAAATGGAATTATTAGGACATAACTTCTTTGTATTCTCTAACGGAGAAACCGATGACATTAATGTGATATATAAAAGAAAAGATGGAAACTACGGATTAATTGAACCTACTTTTTAAGGAAATCAATAGAGAACCTAACAATAAATCCTTGGATATTGACTTTATCCAAGGATTTATTATTAGGATAAAGAAAAAGTCTAGCCTAGCTTCTGTGAATTCCATCTTAGAAGCAACACGATGATACTTTCCATAGGATAAAACAATCGGTTTCAAGTTATACAGCAAGTTATACAGCAAGTTATACAGCAAGTTATACAGTTTGTATTCAAAATCCTATCCTTTTGTTATAATAAAAAGAAGACAAATAGTAGTACTCAATATTATATTTCAGCGGGGGAATGTTAAAGATGGATCAATTAAAAGATATGCTTCTAGGTTCTCTTCCTATTATTGCTAGGGTCACCACTGGATATGCAGCCCTTACCTATAAAAATGGTGAAAGAATAATGACCATAGATTCTCAAGGAAATGAGAAGCATAATCTTAGAGGAGTTTTTTATGAACTAGCCAAAAAGTCCGCAGAGAAGCAAAAAGCGGTATACGGAATGTCTCAATTGGAAGATGGAGCAGAGACCTGGTGCATTCCTATAGGAGATTATGTTTTGTGTTGCAGTAATGTAGAACGGGTGAACTACAGGAATTCTCTTAAAAAGTCTATTATAGATACTCTGCCCTTTATCGCCAGAGTGGCGGGGGGAGAAGCTGTGGTATTTGATTTTGAAGGAAAGAGGTTAGCCTCAGTCAATGCCAATGGAGAAGTAAATGATAAATTCATTGGCACCATAAGTAAAGATGCCAATGAAGCCATGAGTAAACAAAAACCAATTATTGGAGAATCCAATTATATTGATGGGGCAAGTGCCGTGCGAATACCCCTAGGAGAAAGCTTTGGTTTTGGGTTTAACAATGAAAACCATGTAGAAAAAAGCCATAGCCTGATGAACGAAATGAAAAAATATCAGGATGCAAAATATAATTTTTCGGATATTATCGGGAAATCTAGAGAAATCCAAAGAGCAAAGGAAATTGCTCATATTGCCACCCAATCCAATTCAAATGTATTGATTCTAGGAGAAACGGGCACAGGCAAGGAAGTCTTTGCTCAATCCATTCATAATGCCAGCAACAGAGGAAATAAACCCTTTGTGGCGATTAACTGTGCAGCAATTCCTGAAAATCTTATGGAAAGTAGTTTCTTTGGCTATGCAGATGGAGCCTTTACGGGAGCGAAAAAGGGGGGAACCCAGGGAGTTTTTGAACAAGCCAATGGGGGAACTCTATTTTTAGATGAAATTAGCGAAATGCATCTTGACCTTCAATCGAAAATTCTAAGGGTACTCCAAGAGAGAAAGGTAAGAAGGATAGGAAGTCAAAACGAGATTGACCTAGATATCCGGGTAATCTCTGCTTCCAATAAGGACCTAGATAAAATGGTTAAAGAAGGAATATTTAGACAGGATTTATACTACCGCCTCAATGTGTTGGACATCCCCCTGCCTTCTCTAAGATATATTCGAGAAGATATCCCCTTGCTTGTTAGAAACGGGATAAAAAGAATGAATATCACCTTTGGAAAATTTGTGGAGGATATAGAAGAGGATGCCCTTCATATTCTAGTGAATTACAGTTGGCCTGGAAATGTGAGAGAACTTATGAATTGTATTGAAAAATCCTTCAACCTTATTGGCAATGAAAGAGTGATTAGAGTAGAGCATTTACCAAGAAATATAAAGGCGAGTTTTAATATCAAGGATGTGGAGGAAAATGGACTGGAAGAAATGTTGCAAGAATATGAAAGAGAGATCATCGAAAATGCTCTTAAACTAAATGATGGAATAAAATCTAAAACTGCTGAGTATCTGAGAATAAGTACCACTACTTTGTGGAGAAAAATGAATAAATTGAATATTCCAGGATAATTTCAATAAATTTCTTAGGGCAGCCATTGCATATAAATTTGTTGGAAAAAGAATAAAAAGGCATTCTTAATTGTACCGACCCCCAAAAGTTAGACCAAAAATCTAACGATTGGAGGTCGGTATTTTTATGGCTGTATACAGTTATGAGTTTAAAAAGAAAGTTGTAGATGCATATTTACGTGGCGAAGGAGGTTATAC